>ONNU01000134.1 GCA_900319255.1 uncultured Eubacteriales bacterium | reverse complement strand
ATAACTCCCGAATCCGCTCCTCCGCTTTATTGCCTTGAGCCATGCTTCATTATTATTTCTGCTTTGGTCAGTCAAAAGGTGGAAACCACAAGGGGTTTCCCCCTTGAGTTTCCCCCTTTTGCAATCCCCTTTCCTTATCCCCTGTGACACGCCGGACTTTAATGACTAAGAGTTGGTATTTCAGGGGATTTACAAATTTTCTTGACTCTTGCGCCCAAGGCTCTGAACTTCGCGCTCCATTCTTTGAACTTTGAACTATTAACTTTGATCTGTTGCCGGCATGCCGCCGGCTGTTGCTATTTCCGGGGATTTATTGTAGAATATTATATATATTGTTATAATATCCTACAGGAGGAGTTTTTTATGAATAATCCCTTTATGTTTACCCCGAATTTTAATCCTTTTTCGGATAATCCGGCTTTCCTTAAAAAGATATTCTCTACCAGATTGCTGATGATCTCTATTATCCTTGTGGGCGCTATTCTTCTGTCTTTCGTTTATGGCACTGCCGCTATTTTCGATTACAGCTCAAGCTTCAGCGTCCTTATGAGTCAGCAGGAACAGCTTTCCTATAATATTGTCGCTGTTTTTGACGGCATCTTCCAGATCTTCTGTATACTCTTTACATTCATCGCTTTTATAGGTATGGTCGCTCTTTATATCAATTCTGTTTCACCCCCTGAAAAAAGCCCCGGGATCCGTCCCTCTGCGTTTTTGTGTTTCCGTCTTTTTCTTATGCCCGCCATCGTTATCAATATATTCGGTTGCATAGGCGCTTTCCTTTACTCTTTTATGACTGACAGCTCCGGTACTGATGTCTCTTTTGATTTGCTTTATTTCGTGCTTTGCTCGCTGCCGGCAATCACCGGTTCGTTCTGGACTATTTCAGCCTTCTCTTTCTGCAGCTCAATGCACAAAACTGCTAAATGCACACAGCTTTCTGCAAAGGGCGGTAATGTCTTTTCTGTCGCTTGTATGATCCATGCTTTTTCTATGCTTACCGTTATGATAATATATCTGGTCACCGGCTTCAGTAACGGTATGTTCCGCTCCAATGATTATTCCGTTTCCGTCAAGGGCAATATCATTAAATCCTCTGTTACAGCTGTTATAATGTTCTTTGTCTTCTTCATCTCCTTTATTGCACTGATGGTTTGCCTGTCGCTTATCGCCAAGCGTTTTACAAACACTGTCAATAACGCAGCGCGTTCTCTTTATATGTACGGCACTAATATGTATATGAATTCCGACGGTATGCAGGCTGCCTACTATAATCAGCCGTATATGCCTCCCATGCCTTACCAGCCTCCTGTACCCTATCAGCCCCCTCGTCCTGTTCAGCCTGCTCCTGAAAATACTGTTGCTCCCGAAGGATTCATCCGCCCGGAGCCTGATATGCCTGTGCTGAGCACTTCACCTGACGCTCCTGTCTCCGCTGCGACCGCAGGAGATAACTCCGACGCAATAAAAAACGGTACATATGTATGTCCGGTCTGCAGAACTGTCAACCTTGCAGAAAACAAAATTTGCTATTCCTGCGGAAATAATCGTGACAACACTTGAATTGATCCGCTAAATAATGTATAATACATTTGTTTGCATTAAATAATAGACTGAAATGCTGACGGATTAGCTTCCGTTTCAGCTGCCCGAAAATACAAGGAGGACAATATGAAGAAAATTATACTTGCAGTATTATCAATTGTGATCGCCGTATCCCTTACAGGATGTATCGGTCAGGGCGGTCCTCAGCTGCCCGGTATCAGCACAGAGGATGCTGTTGATATCAAAAAGGTGGATGTATCCAAATATAAGGATGATCTCAGCGGACTTGAGGATTATCTTTTCGCGCTGAAATATATGCCAGAAAACCTCCAGCCTACAGAAATGATGTACAGCGCTATCGGCGCAAAAGCCGGCGACCGCTACAATTTCCTTGTTGACAATTCCACCGTATATGTTGAGCTTTACGAGTTCGATCCTGCAAATCTCAATTCCCAGGCAAAAAGAATCATCGGTGAGGTAAAGGAAACAGGAAGCTTCAAGGTACTCAGCGCTGAGGATGAAATCGAATTCCCGGCTGATCTTTCAGAAAACGGAAAATATCTTGTGTTGTATACAGATTCTTCAAATAATGATGCTAATGTCAAGCGTAAAGAAAACTTTATTAAAGTAGTCAAGGATTTTCATAAGGATGCATGATGACATAGCGTGACAACAAAAGCCCCCGCCCAATTTGACTGGTCGGGGGTTCATTTTTTGGGAAATCAGTATAAATGAACAAAACGAAGAAACCCCGACCATTTCCGTTTGGTCGGGGTTCTCCGCTTTTTTAGGAGGAATGTATATGAAGATAAAAACTTATAAACAAATTAACCGGGTCATTCAAAGAAGAATAACTCCTCAAACTTTTTGTCAAGCGCTATACATAACAGCAGCGCAAGCTTTGCACTGGGGCAGAACTGATTATTTTCAATAGAACTGATGGTCTGTCTGGATACACCAACCATTTCAGCAAGCTCGCCCTGAGATACTCTCTTTTCTGCTCTGGCGACCCTTAGTTTGTTTCTGAAGCTTATTTCATTCATCACTTTACACCATAAAAAACATGATCATACAAGCAAAGGCAGCTATCGCAGTTGCGATTCCCGCAATCAGATAGGGGATCCGCCTTATGTTTTTGAACTGATAGAAAAAAGTGGTGCAGAGATAAGCTGTGATGATAGCAACAAACTCATAGAACGGCTGAAAATGTATCGCTCTGTATACGCTGAATACAAGGCACAGTATACCGACAACTACAGCTCCCAGTCCAAAGGATACGTTATATATCTTTTGTTCTCTTTCATCAAGTCCGTTCTGGTTTTTCTTCTTATTCTGTTCGAGAATCTCTTTCTTGTCCATCGAATGACCTCCGAAAAACCGGGACTTACGGGGAAAGCTCTGTCTTTTTCTGCCGATATCTTTCCTGTAAGTATATAATAGCACATCCTTTCGGGAATGTCAAGTATTCTTGACAAATTTTCTTTTAAACTTGTCAAAATATTACGTTCCGTATAAATACCGCTATTTATGCGGGTTTCAGGATATTACAGAGAGCAAAACCCCTCCGCGGGAAAGATACAGAAAAAAATTATTCATTCAGCAGCTCCATTTCATCATCAATGCTCCTGAGGTCATCAATAAGCCTCCCGTCAGATGCAAGCTGAAGCTCCTGCTCCTTTATAAACAGTTCATCCTTTATCATATTATATTCCTCCGGGGACAGCATTATACACGCCGGCTCACCATCACGGGTGACAAGCAGCGTCCCGACTGATCTCACCTCTGCAAAAACCTCCTCAGGTGTTCTCAGCTTGAATGCTGTTAATGTCATTTTGTCTTTTATCTCTTCAATAGGCTTCATAGTATTCTCCTTTTCAATTATTGGTTGTAAATTGATAAAAACCTGAATCCGTAAAACTGACACCTCCGTTATTGGTGACTTAAAAGGTTTGACAGTTTTGACTTAATGCTCTGAGCCATACTTTATCAGTATTTCTACTTTGGTAGGTCAAAAGGTGGAAACCACAAGGGGTGTCCCCCTTGAGTTTTCCCACTTTTGCAATCCCCTTTCCTTAACCCCCTTGGTATGCCGGACTTTAATGACTAAGAGTTGGTATTGTCAGGAGCTTTACAAAAATAGTTTTCTGATGCAGAAAGCAGAAATCCGATAAAACCTACCCACGTGGAGCGAACCCGGAGGGGAGATAAGGAAAGGGGATTTACCGTCGGTCAGATAACACTCTCCTGTATAGTACGGATAACATATTTCAGCTGCTCCTTTGGAATGATCGCTGTGAATCCGCTGTCTATCTCCATTTCTCCGGTCACAAGGGATCTGACCCACGCTTTTATTACTATGGCGTGCTCCTCAGGTATCTCTATGCTTATATATTTCGGAGCACAGGTCAGACCCGTGCCCCATTTCCAGATCTCTTCTTTTTTGGCTGAGGTCTTTTTAAACCCCCGCTGTGTCAGTATGCCGCATATTTCTTCATATGCTTTTGCACTATCGCTGACCTCAAATTTATAAAATGATCTTGCCATTTTTGCCTCACTCCGTTTCCATTTGTGACAAAAAGTGCTCAACTCAATATATGCCCTGTACAACGACCTCGCCCGAGCTGATACGATGAAGCTTTCCGCTGTCATCGCGCACCTCAAGCTCACCGCTGCTGCTGATGCTTTCAGCCGTACCCTCGATCCTGCTGTCGCCCCGGGATGCAGAGACACGTCTTCCTATGGTGGCGCAAAGCTCGCTTATCTGCCGGAATTCATCAGCAGAAAAGCCAGAAATGAATGACGCTGCCTCTTCATCAAGATGCTTCAGCACAGCCACAAAGAAATCATTCCTGTCAATGAGCTTTCCGGTCTGCTCCCTCAGAGATACAGTCTTTGCTCTGATTTCCTCCGGGAATTCACGATTATTTACATTGATTCCTATGCCTATGATGACATATTCGATTATATCCGACTGCGCAGCCATTTCCGTAAGGATACCGCAGAGCTTTTTATTGCCGATAATGATATCGTTCGGCCATTTTATTCTTGCGTCCAGACCTGTATATTCGCGCACAGCAAGACACACGGCAAGCCCCGCAGCAAGGGTGATGGAGGAAAGCTCCGCAGGCGGCAGCTCGGGTCTCAGCAGCAGCGAGAAAAATAATCCTCCCGGATCAGATTTCCAGCTTCTTCCCAGTCTGCCCTTTCCCCCTGTCTGGGACTCTGACGCCACAACTATGCCGCTTATTGCACCGTCTCTTGCGCGGCGTTTCAGCTCCTCATTGGTGGAATCCACACTTTTCAGAACAACGACTTCCCTTCCCACAATGCGCGCAGGAATGGAATTTCTAATTATCTGCGCATCCAGCAAAGCCGGCTTTT
The DNA here is from genome assembly GCA_900319255.1 of uncultured Eubacteriales bacterium. Taxonomy (GTDB): domain Bacteria; phylum Bacillota; class Clostridia; order Oscillospirales; family Acutalibacteraceae; genus UBA1213. The sequence continues at coordinate 14,164 of ONNU01000134.1, read as the reverse complement.
CCCTCATGCAGTAGCCCCTGTTGGTAACAGAATCTATCACATAGCCTTCCTCGCGGAGATTCCTGATATATTTCCATACAGCCGTTCTGGAAACTCCCAGCTGTTTGCTCAGCTCTCCGCCGGAAATAAAGCCGTCGCTGTTTTCAAGCGCAGCAAGGATCTTATCCTTCATTTTTATCCCCCGAATACAATATTGTTTTTCTCAAGAACCGCTTCAAGCTCTTTTATTATTTCATCAAGCGCCGCTCTGAGCTTATCCTTATCTGCAAACATCACATCAAACAATGTCCGGAGATTTTCCTCAAAGCCTTCCGGCAGGATCTCACATTCACTTTTGCATATGTCAATAAGCTTTTTCTCTCCGGGATGGGTCTTTTTGTTTGCGGCAAAGATCACATCGAAATAGGACTCAAGGAATGCCGCTGTTCTGTGATTCACGCTGACGATATCATCTCTTCCCGCAGCCTTCATCACCTGCTTATCATATGACGGCATATAGCCCCGCAGAAGAGCCATATTTCTTTTTATGATATTCTCCCTCAGCTTTTCAGGATAGGGTATATCATATTTTTTCTGCATTGCCTCATACTTTCCGTTTTTATCATAAAGTATCTCCGAGCGTATCACATTATGCCAGAAGCAGGTGGTATAGCCGTTGAAGGCCTTTCCCCCGTCCACAACATGATGAAGATACCTTTCTATATCCGTGAAATTCCTGAAAATAATATCCGCATATGTGCCGTTTTTCAATATGACATTATCCTCATATTCAAAGTAATGATTACCCGTTTCATATTTGCTGCACAGGCTTTCATATATTGCGTTTCGCTTTTCCTCCGGAACAAAAGGCTCGCCGTATACATAGATATCATAATCGGATCTGTCGTCAGAATTCTTTCCTGAACGGGATCCCCCCAGCACTACAGCTTCTACCTCGTCAAAGCTGCAAAGCTGATCCAGCAGGTTTTTTACCTGTTCGTCATTTATCATATTCTATGCCCTCCTTTTAAAAATGACGCTCTGCAAGGCAAAGCGTCATCACGTATAATTATTCAATGCAGTTTTATTTCTTCTTGAGAGCAACAGCCAGCGCTTTAGTTATAGCTGTACCTACAACAAAACATACCGCAGCCTCAACAATAGCCTGAACACCCACCATCGCGCCGAAAAACAGGATAACATCCCCGGCTGCCTTATCTGCAACGCCTGTGAATGTCGATGCGAAATCACCTGTAAGGCTTCCGCCTGTGGGGTCAGAGGCTGCGATGATCTTTATCTCGGCATAAAGGGCGCTCATAAAGAAGATGGTATTCATAACGGGCACCGAAAGACTGGTGACAACATACGAGACAAATCTTGTCTTATCTATCTTTTTCAGTCCTGTGAAGATAAGTCCTCCGAGAAATCCCTCAAGAACTCTTGGAACGACACAAAGAAGAAATGTCAGCAGGGGATTGAGCTGAAAAAGCGCCCCTGTCAGCACGCTCATTCCCGACATAGCCTGAATAAAGCTGGTAATGCCGAAAAGTCCGCCGATAACAGCCGCATCTCTTGGCTTGAGAATTGCAGCCGCAACGATGACCGGCAATGTCATAAAGGTTATCTTCAATGCGCCGATGGGGATATATCCTATCGGTGTGAAGCCCATGAGAAAGGTTATCGCCGCAAGCAGACCGAGTATTGCAAGATCTCTTGTTTTTTCAGACATCCTTTTTCTCGGGCTGTTTTTCCTGCCTTTGGAAGTTTTCTTCTTATCTTCCGCTGTCATAGCTTTCATAATTATTTCCTCCTGCTGTTCCTATGCGAATACAGCGAATATTTTTTGTCTGCAAAAGAAACGCCGTACCAACGGCTGTTTCTTTCATTAATTATATTATATCGTATCCTTCACTATGGATAGGATCGCACGCAGGTCTGCACCGGTTATCAGTCGTTTGCAGCCTCGTTATCGTCAGCGCTTTTACGGCTGCGCTTCTTTTTAAGATAATTCATAGTCTCGGCAGTTTTTTCTGATATGATCCTTTCGGTATCCTCCTCATCCTGCTGAGCTGATGCTTCTTCTGTTTCAGCGGCAGCTTCGTCTGCATTTTCAGCAGCCTCCTGCGCTGCGCTCTCCGTCTCAGGAGCATCCTCGCCGACAACTGCAATAGTTATATCAGCATTTTCATCCTCTTCGATATCCGCCTGAGCAGGCTCCTCATCAAAGCCCAGCTCCTCGTCCTCATATACTGAGTCAGGTGTACGGTTCATTTCCATAGAATCCACCGGTGACGCAGGAACGCCATAGACCTTAACATAATCATAACGAGCCTGAGCCTTTTTAAGTCTTTCCTCCGAGAACTTTATAACCTCGCAGATCTGACTCATATCATTCTCTTCAGCGGTACCCTCCAGGATCTTGAAATACTGTTTACCGAGAGCGATATACGCGCGGTTGATAACGTCTGTTTCAGTTCTGATCACTGCTGAAAGACGATTAAGCTGCGCAAGCTGTCTGTTTTTCTCCACAAGGAAATCGACAGAATTAGTCAGACCCTCGCCTACTTTATCTAACAGATTCATAAAAAAGGTTCCTCCCCTCCAAAAAATATCTGACTGTCTTTCCGCTTTTCAGATGCATTACTGGATGCGAAAAATTGTCTACAAATTTATTATACTACATACTGCCCAACTTTTACAATACTTTTTACCAATTTTTTTACCTGAATGCCGGCTGAAAGTGAATAACAATACCTCTCCCCTTCGCTTACGCTCTGCATCTCCACTTTCAAGGGAGGCTTTCTACAGGGGATTCAGGTAATTACTATAAACTAAAAACTAAAAACTATAAACTATTATCCAAATACCCCTTGACATATAATACTATATGTGATATAGTATTATGCAACAGGAGGTGTTGATATGGATATACAGCTTAAACGAGGGTTGCTGGATGTCTGTGTATTAGCTGCGATAAAGAACGATGATTCCTACGGCTATAAAATAATCAAGGATATCAAGCCGTATATGACAATTTCAGAATCGACTCTTTATCCTATTCTCAGACGGCTGGAATCTGCGGATATGCTTACTGTGTATTCTGTGGAACATAACGGCAGGCTCAGAAAATATTATCGGATCACCGATAAGGGGCAGCACCGTCTTTTGGATTTCAAGGATGAATGGAATGAGATCACTGATATCTACCGATTCGTGACAAGGGAGGATGACAAAAATGACTAAAGCCGAATTTATAGATCAGCTTAAAAATATGACCGCCGGTCTGTCTGGTGAGGAGGCTGATAAATTCATCGAGTATTACAGCGAGCTTATCGAGGACGCTATGGAAGAGGGTATGACCGAACAGGAGGCTGTGGCTTCTCTGGGCACTATGGAGGATATTGCGGATTATATTAAGGAAAATAATAACGCTGTGAATACGCAGAGCTTTCCTGCCGTTACTCAGTACGCTCCCAAGCCTCAGCCAAGAAAAAAGCTTCCGGTATGGGCTATCGTTCTGATAATAATAGGCTTCCCCATCTGGTTCTCACTGCTTTGCGCTGCGTTTTCTGTCTACATATCTGTATGGGCAGTTATCCTGTCATTGTTTGCATCGGCTCTCGCTATGGGAGTCGGCGGTATCGGTATGGCAGTCGCCGCATTCTTCACAGGTGACTTCGGTATGCTTATGGTGGTTTTAGGCGCAGGTCTGCTTCTTATCGGTATCGGAATACTGCTTGCAGTCGGAACGGTCGTGCTTACTAAGCTTTATGCAAAGCTTACTGCAATTATCGTCAAGGCTATCGGCAGACAATTCAAGGGGGCGTGATGAATATGAAAAAAGTAGCAGGAGTATGTATTATAATAGGCTGCGTTTTTACAATTGCAGGCATTATCTGTCTTATCATCGGAGGAGCAAATACAAACTTTGATTTTTCCTCTGCGTCGGATATGAATTTTGAGAAAAAGACCTTTGAATTTGAGGGCGAGCTTTCTACACTGGATCTGCTTACTATCAGCGACAGCATTATCGTAAAGCATTCGCCCGATAAAAAGACCAGGCTTGAATATTTCAACAGCACCGACGGCAAGATCACTTATGATATAAAAAGAACCTATGATGATCCCGATGAAAAGGGTAAGATACAGCTCAAGGCTGAGCAGAAGGATAACAGACAGTGGTTTGAATATATTAAATTCTTCAATTTCAGCAAGGATAATGCCCTCACCGTATATCTCCCCCAGGAGAATTTCGAGAGGGTGCAGCTGCAAACCGTTTCCGGTGAGATAAGCTCTGAAATAAAGCTTTCTTCAAAGAGCAGCTTCCATATCAATACTACAAGCGGCGATATCAAAGCAGGTAATATCAGCACCGTCAGCGCATTTGAGGTAAATGCCGTCAGCGGCTGTGTTACAATGAAAAACGTCAGCTCGGGTACGGATATCAAAATAAATACCGTAAGCGGAAATATCACCGCCTCTGACTGCGATGCAAAAAAGAATTTCAGCATCTCGACTACCAGCGGCGAATCCTCACTCAGCAAGGCAAAATCTGACAGCGCAGATCTCAGCAGCATCAGCGGTGATTTCAGCATAGATGTTTTCGATACAAAAAGGCTTGACGTTTCTACCATCAGCGGTGAGATCGAGGGCAGAATGGGCAGTGACGGCGTTTATAATACGGATACCGTCAGCGGTGATATCAATGTCCCCGCTTCCGCAGGCTCGGAAAGAAATTACAGCTTTGAGACAGTAAGCGGTAATATTGACTTGAAATAATATACGGAAATGTGCTATTATATGTCTGGGGAAGTTTTGCCCCGAAGGGATTTTGCACTCTGCGGAGGGATTTATGGATAAGGCAAAGAAACAATTTGCTGTCAGATGCCTGTGCGCAGCGGCTTTTATCCTGTTCGTTGTTTTTGTATACAGATGTCCGGTACGGCTTATCTTTGGCGTGGAATGTCCCGGGTGCGGTCTGAAAAGGGCATTGATGCTAACTTTTCAGCTTGACCTTGCGGGGGCGTTCCGGGCGCATCCGCTGTTCCCGGTCATCGGGATAGAAACTGCGTATGTTTTCGCCGCATACCTGTTCCCCCGTATACGGATAAATAAAAAGGCGGAGCTTGTTATAGGAATAATAACCCTTGCGCTGCTTTTTGCGCTGTGGTTATGGAAAATTTTTTTGAGGTGACTGAATAATGGCAGAAACTTTAATGATCAATGTAAGAGATGGCTTTAATCTTGGAATGTTTTGCCAGAATGTGGCAATGTTCTATCAGAATCAGGGCTTTACTGTAAACGTAGCAATGATGTCCCCGACAAACGCTCAGATCTGCTTTGAAAAGGATCTCGGCGGCATAAATACTATTCTTGGTCTCGGCATCGGACAGAAAACCAATATCGTGCTCAACGGCAATACTCTTGCTGTATCATTCTTCGATGCTGAATGGACAAGCAAGATCATCGGTATTGTTATCGGCTGGTTCCTTTGTCTTATTCCTCTGGTAACCAGTATTATCGGTATTATCAAGCAGTCCGATTTCCCCAAGAAGCTGAAAACAGATATGACAATGATCGCTACAACGACCTGATAAAACATAATATCTCAAAAGCCAAAAGCCGATGGATCCTCTGATCTGCCGGCTTTTTTTATTGGAATATAAAGCCTCCCGGAAATGCGGCATTTTCTACTGTTTTAGTAAACGGTTTGACTGAAATTGATAAATTTTTATGAACGGTTTATAATTTTTTGAAAATTCGCTTTAATCTCACTAAAAGAAAATGCTTTTGACATGATTTTATGAAATAATATAAGCGCACAATTTTTACTGAACTTTGCATGGAAATATCGGCAGGAGCTTCTGTGTGATACAGCCGGCTGATTTCATGGCACTGTCCGGCTTGCTTTATTTCACAGCCTCTGCTTTCCTGCGCATACGAATTTTTATCAGCAAAAGGGGGGCAGGTTATTCATTTACGTTCATTTCCTGCGGCTCAGAGCTACAAAACACTTTTGAAAGGACTGAAAACAATGACAAAAAAACTAAGAAAACCTTTGAGCATCATACTGTCAATTATGATGATACTCAGCGCACTTACCATTGTTCCGATGACGGCGAGCGCGGCGGCTACCACCGTCACATGAACTTCAAACAAGATGGATGATATTTTTCTCAATTATGATTATGGAGCGATGGAAAGCGGCAACACCATCGGCGGTATCACCGTCACCGGCAGCAAAGGTGTAAACTGGATGAATACCTATTGTATTGACTTAGGCTCTGGCGCTGGTGGCTCGTTTACATTCACTTCCTCGGTGGGTGATATCTCGTCGATAGTGATCTCGGCACAAACGATCTCTGTGGAAGGATTATCCACCGGCTGGTCTGCAACTTCCACAGCTCTTTCTTGGAGCGGCACGCCGGCGGCAAGCGTTACGCTGTCCGCATCCTCTGGTGGTACGATCTATACTATTTCACAGATCGTGTTTACCATCGGTACGAACGCTTACACCGTAACATGGAACAACTGGGACGGCACAGAGCTTGAAAAGGACACCGACGTAGAAGAGGGCGCAACACCCGCATATGACGGCGTAACACCCACAAAGGCAGAGGACAACAATAACACCTATGAGTTCTCAGGCTGGACAGACGGCACAACTACCTACGGTCTGAACGATGCTCTCCCCTCTGTAACAGGTGACGTTACCTACACAGCAGTCTTTGAGGCAATTTCAAAGGATCCCTGCGCAAAGGGTCACAGCTACGGCGAGCCTGCATGGTTCTGGGCTGATGATCTCAGCACAGCAAAGGCTACATTCGTATGCGACGGATGCAAGGAAAGCACAACTCTTGACGCAGAAGTAACAAATGAAGGCTACATCTACACAGCAAAGGTAACTATCGGCGGCAAGGAATACACCGACACTCAGGATAACACACCTGCACTTGAAAACACCTCATATGCAGTGAATGAATCCGTAAAGGTTGGAGAAAGAATCGAGATCGCAGGCAGCGCTGAGGGCGGCGCAGCTCCTGTTACCTACCAGTATTTCTTCAAGAGAAGCGAAAACACCAAGTGGAACACCATCAAGCCCGCAACAGACGCTGGCACATATGCTAAATTCACTCCCACAAAGGCTGCAAGCTACGATATCAAAGTAACTGCAACCGATGCAGACGGTGTATGCGTTTCAAAGATATTCACAATTGAATCCGTTGACGAATTATAATAAGCTTATCTCAGAATCAACTGAATAACTGAAATGACCCCGCCGCACAGTGCATTTGCTGTGCGGCGGGGTTTTTTTGGGACTTTTTCCCCCTGTCAGACAGGTCATATTATTATTTATTCTTTATTCTTTATTATTTATTATTTTCTTCCGCCTCCCTGCTCGGTCGGTGCTTCTTCCTCCGGAAGAAGTGTCCACCGGACACCCGCCCCCCCCTGAACCCCCGCAAGCCTTTGAAAAGGCTTGCGGGAAACTTTTACAATTCTTTTTTCTCTTACTTTTTCAGTCTGAGATATTTCGCATTTATCGGCGCAGTCACTCTTCCGTCTATGCCGATAACTATCCTGTCTCCCACCGCTTCTATCACCGTATAATCCTCATCCGGATATACAACGAATTTCTCCCCTGTGTCATAATTTATAGGATCCGTCACAATAACATGATCCCCTACCTTGAATTTCACCCTATTATCCCTGACGGGCTTTTTATCGGTGTACATTATATCAAGATCTATATCTCCGCTTATGCCGTTGATACTTCCGCCGCTGCCTACCCTGTACTGCCAGAAGCTACAGGGATAAGCAGGCTTTTCGCTGTCCCACTGAGCAAGCCACAATTCATATTTCCCGATTATCTCATTCTTATACACATAATTTTCAAGCCAGTTGGGATTGAGATATACACCGGCTTTCCTGCCGTGGGCTTTCATATGAGCGCAGAATACCTTTATGATATCTGTGCATACTCTTCTTCCGCAGTCAGCTATGCACTGCTCCTCCATATCAAGAAAAACCGGAAGAGAAAGCTTTGCCCTCCCGATACATTCAAGGCAGTATTCCGCTTCCCTTACCGCATCCTCCGGGCTTTGGGCGTAGGAATAGTGATAGGCGCCGCAGGGAATATCCTTCCGGGTAAAGCCCTTTATATTGCGGTCAAACATACTGTCCTTCTGCCCTGTTTCCCAGCCGAAGCTGCTGCGCACTATAGCAAACTGAACCTGATCTTTATTTATCCTGTCAAAATCAATATATCCCTGAGCGTAGGAAACATCTATACCTTTTTTCTTTATCATAACATCTACCTCCCCGGTATATAATATGCTCCCATCCCCTATTCTGTCAGCAAAATTTGACCTGACGTGATATGCATTTTAATGTTCATAACTCAATCTTTATTATCTACAATATTGTTTATTGTTAAAAATATTATAAAATTATGTTATAAATTGCACAATTGTACCAAACTTCAATTTTGGAGGGAAATTATTACCAATTGTACAATAAATTGTATAGCCGATTTTTGACAAATCACATTATAAGAGTTATAATATAAACAATAACATCAGCGCCAAGGGGGGAATCATAATGTCAAGAAAGAAAAATCAGAAGATAAAAACGCTGATGGTACTGGACATACTCAGATCCCACCGGGGAGAAAATAATGCGATCTGCACCAAAGATCTTATCATGGCTCTTCAGAACGAGGAGATCCCCTGTGACCGCAGAACTCTGATAAATGATATAGAAACTCTTTCCGCATACATCACTGATAACCCCGATTATGATTTTTACATAATGACCAGATCCACCAACAGAGGCAACGCTTATTATACCACGCCTAAAAACACCGGCAAGCCTGATCGCTTCAGCGAAAAAGAGCTTATTGATCTTATCAGCGGAATCAACAGCCTGCGTATGACTGAGGATATCAAGAAGGAATACGCATCCCGTCTGAAAGAAAAGCTCATCAGCATGGCGCCTGAAAGCCAGCAGAAAAAGCTTCGTCAGTACGCTGCGGATGAAAACAGCTATCCGCTGGATACGGTTGCTGCAAAGATACTCATTGATTCGATAAATTCGCTGACCTTCATGAAGGGCAATTCCTCCAACCGCATTATCGACACCCTTATCAATATGTCTGACAAGGAGGATAAGTCGGCGCTTGTGAACGAAAAGAATAATCCCATCTACTCAAAGCACGGCAGCGAATTTATAACCCTCTATGAGATCGACAAAATATTCCGCGCGATAGATTCACAGACGAAAATATTCTTCCGTTATTTTGACTTTGACGAGCATCTGAACAAGATCTATCGTCACGAGGGAGAATCCTATTCAGTGGAACCGCTTACGCTGATGCCCAACGATAATCATTATTATCTGCTGTGCTATGATGAATCCACCGAAGGACATATGCGTACATACCGTATTGACAGAATGACGGATGTTGATGTCAAGGGCTTTTCCGAGCCAATTTCAGACGCCGCAAAGCAAATGAAAAAGACCATCCCCAGCCAGACCACACAGACCTTCCGTATGTTCAATGGTCCTGTCAAAGAGGTAACCCTTGAATTTTCCGACAAGCTTATCGGGAATATCTTTGATAAATTCGGCACTGATGTAAATATCACGAGAGTTGACGAGCATACCTGCCGCATTACTGAGGAAATACAGATAAGCCCGCCGTTTTTAGGATGGCTGTTCCAGTTCACGGGAGATATGAAGATAATATCACCCCGGGATGTAATTGATCATTATACAAGCAAATGCGCTTCGATCTGCGGATTTGAGCCATGAATAAATATAAAAGTTTGTTAATTTGATAACATAGCCTCGGGGAGAGAGGCGGACGAAAATAAAAAGCCGGTGAATCCAAATAATTCATCGGCTTTTTTATTTATTCATTTGTTGTGCAACGATCCACTTGCCGCACCTGTCAGTAACTCCTCCCCCACCGCCGCAGGGCAGTGAAGAAAGAACAAATAATTATTTCAGCACAATAACACTTCTTGCGGGAAGAGTAACTTCCTGATCCTTGACGATGAAATTATCAGCTTCAATATCAGGCTTGTTGCTGTCCTTTGACGGCTCGGGTGTGCCGAAAAGATCATCCATAGGATCAGAGGATTCGGACTTCTTTTCAGCTCCGGCAATAGCGTAGCCTCTTACCTCGCTGATCTTGAAATCAGATTCCGGTACTGTGACCTTTGTTGCATAGCCTGCGGTATTGAAAAGTACAAATACCTTGCTGCCGTCAGAATCCATTACATAGCCTGCGCATTCCTTGTAATCATCTCCGAAGGATACCGGAGTTGCTGTGCCCTTTTTGATCTCGGGGTTCTGATTCTTGAGGGCGATGACTCTCTTGTAGAAATTGAGCAGGGAGTTTTCGTCCTTTTCAAGCTCGTCAACAGCCTTTTCGGGAAGACTGTCATCGCTCATGCCCGGGATCTTCTCAACAAAGCCGGTTTTGTCAGTTGCTGACCAGTACATACCCTTGCGCTTGTTCTCGTCCTTTTCGCCGCCTTCCATAGCGATCTCTTCACCGTAATAGATAAACGCATTACCGGGTGAAAGGATATAGAGGGCTGCTGCTAACTTTCTGGAATAATCATCAGTAAAGAAGCCTGCGCTTCTTGCTGTATCGTGGTTTGAGATAAAGGGGGTATTGATGGCGTTCTTGTTCACTTCAGTGATCTGCTTCTGCCATGATGCGATGCTTTCAACATAGGTCTTTGCATCCTCTTTATTTACAGCAGTTGCAACTCTGCCGTTGAAGCCCTCGCTCTTGAAATCGAAAAGGCTGTCGATGCCCGACGCATAATACTTGGAGATAACAGAGGGATCCTCCCAGCATTCGCCGACCATATATACATCGTCCTTTTCCTTCTTGACGGACTCATAGAACCATTTCAGCTCGTCAACAGATGCTTCGTCATTTGCGCCCTTTTCATAGGTCTTTTCAAACCAGAGGACTGCATCCAGACGGAAGCCGTCAACACCCTTGTCAAGCCAGAATTTCGCTGCATCAAGCAGTTCTTTTCTCAGATTTTCATTTTTCAGGTTAAGATCAGGCATCTGATCCCAGAATTCACATTCATAATACCAGCCCTCAACACCTGCTGAGCTCCAGCCCTTGACATTCTTTTTATCTTCCTGAGTGAAATTATAATACTGAACATATCCGTCCGTCTTGCCTGCTTTAAGCTCTTCGATAGCCTTCTTGAACCATTCGCAGCTTGTTGATGAATGGTTGATAACAAAGTCGATTATTACATTGATGCCTCTCTTATGACATTCGCTGACAAGCTTTTCAAAGTCCTCGATGGTACCATAGCTGCTGTCAACCGATTTGTAGTCGATAACATCATACTTGTGATAAGAGTCTGACTGCATGATAGGCATGAGCCAGATACCCTCAATGCCCAGATCATCTGTGGTCTTTGTATCCCCGTCATTGAGATAGTCAAGCTTTGATGTGATACCGTTGAAATCGCCTATGCCGTCGCCGTTGCTGTCGCAGAAGGAATAGGGGAAGATCTCATAGAAGGTGCGGTATTTGTCGCTCTGCTCGGTCAGCTTGTAATCCACCGTTTTGAATCCGCCGTCCTCCGGCATAGCAAGAGCGCCTTCAACTGTCTCCTGTGAGGGAGCGCTTCCGCTTTCCTCTGTTGAAGCTGTGCTTGCGGAATCTGATGCAGCTGCGGAGGAGGTATTTTCATATTTTTCCTGTACAGTACAGCCGCACAATGCTGATGTGCAGATCAGTCCTGCGCACAGCAAAAGAGAAAGAATTCGTTTTTTTGCCATAGTTTTTCTCCTTACTCTGTTGTATTTCGATTGCGTAGTCACTTCGTGATCATGTTGCTGATATACGGTTTTCTGTTTCGCTTTTGGAATAAACGGGTTTCGCACGCGCACCCGTACCCCTGCAAGCCTCCAAAAGGGCTTGAGCAAAGCTTTTACTTTTGCAACCGATTTTTATAGAACAAAAGCAGGGAGCTTTCGCATCCCTGCTTTTTTGATTTTACAGATCAGCCCTTTACTGCGCCGCCTGTTACGCCGGCAACATAGAATCTCTGCATGATTACGAAAAGGATCGTGATCGGGATAGCAATAAGAACTGCGCCTGCACAGAATACTGTGAAGTATTCGCTGTATGTTTCATTGCTGAGCATCTTGTAAAGACCAAGAGCAATTGTGTAAGCGCTCTCATTATCCTTCATGAAGTAACTTACAAAGATGTAGTCTGCCCACGGTCCGATGAATGTTGTCAGAGCCGTGTAAACTATGATCGGTTTTGAAAGCGGAAGGATGATTACCCAGAAGATCTGGTTCCTTGTTGCGCCGTCGATCTTTGCTGCTTCATCAAGTGATCTCGGAATGGTATCGAAGAAGCCCTTTGCTACCTGATATCCAAGACCCGCGCCTGCGGAGTATACGATAACAAGTGCGAACAGCTGCTGCTTGAGACCGAAGATCTCCATGATGTTGTAGGTAGCTGCCATAGACATGAAGCCAGGGAACATACCAAGTACAAGGCCAAGGTTAAGGAATGTCTTACGCGTTTTGAAACGAAGACGTGAGAATGCGTAACTTACCATGAGTATGAGCAATGTTGAAATTGCGCATGAAAGAACTGCTACGATGAAGGTATTGACGATCCACTTGAGATAAGGGAATCTCATTTCGTCAAGAGGAACAACCTCGCCGGTCTGGGGGTTAGTCTCGACAAAAAGCTTGATGTAGTTGTCGAGAGTAAATGATTTCGGGATAAGACCCGTTGAAACGCCGTCACCGCTGAAGGAAGCAAGAACAAGCCATACGATCGGAGCTATCCAGATGATAACCATGATCACCAGCAGGACATAAATGACAGTATTGACTGCCTTCTTCTTAGCAGCGTAACCGCTCTGCATTGATGATGTATTTGTCATGAGAATTCCTCCTCATTCTTTGATGCCTTGGACATATTGAACGTAATGAGTGAACCCGTAGCGCAGAGGATAAATACTATGATACCGATAACTGCTGCAAGGTTATAGTCCTTACTGTCAACAGTCAGCTTATACAACCATGTAACCAGAAGGTCGGTCTGACCTGCCTTATAGTAATCCGTCGAATCAGGTCCGCCGGTGGTAAGGAAGTAGATTACATTGAAGTTATTGATATTGCCAACGAATGTTGTGATGAGGTAAGGTGTGGTTACGAAGAATATGTAAGGGAAGGTGATCTTTGTAAACTGCTGGAAAGCGTTTGCACCGTCGATACGTGCGCTCTCATAAAGATCCTCAGGAATATTCATAAGGAGACCGGAGGAAATAAGCATTGTGTACGGAACACCGATCCACATGTTTACAATGATTACTGTTACTCTTGCCGACATTGCAGTCGAAAGGAAGGGTATGCTTGCAATTCCCATGGAATTGAGGAACCCGTTTACAGGACCTGCATCAGCAAGGAGGAGCTTCATGATAAGAAGGGTTACGAACTGAGGAACAGCTGCTGTTACAACGAGAACTGTTCTCCAGAAGCCCTTGAATTTGATCTCCTTTTTATTGATCATAAGAGCTATGACAATACCAAGGATATAGTTTGTGAAGGTTGCGAATACTGCCCATACAAATGTCCAGACGATGATCTTGCCGAGGGTCTGGGATTTAAGGGGTGATGAATAGAATACTTCTGCGAAGTTCTGGAAACCGACCCACCAGTACATATTTCCGGGGGGCTGATGCTCTTTGTTGTAGTTGGTGAACGCCATGAAAATGGTGAAGATGATCGGCAGGACTGTAAATGTAAGAAGTCCCAGGATCGGGATGATGAGAAGAGTTACATGGAAGCGCTCATCAAGGAACATCTTCATTTCTGAAATGAAGCTCATGGGCTTGCCGCCGCTCTGCTTGATTTCCTGAGAAGCGTATGCACTCTTTGTGTTTGTTATATATACTGCGAAAAATGCGATACAAACGATGCAGGTAAGAACGAAGAACAGGAGAACCTTGTTCGAGTCATCGAGGGTATCAAGGTTTGTTACCTCTTTTGTACCCCAGATATCATCCACCTTATATATAGGCGGTTCCTTACCGATACAGCCGTCTACGATAACGCCAGGCTCAACCTCAACGCCTGTTGCGAATATCTTCGTGATATAGCCAAAGCCAAAGGT
>ONNU01000067.1 GCA_900319255.1 uncultured Eubacteriales bacterium | reverse complement strand
CTTCACTGGGACCGGTTTTCGGCATCAAGGGCGGCGCTGCCGGCGGCGGTTATTCCCAGGTCGTCCCCATGGAGGATATCAATCTCCATTTCACCGGGGATATGCACGCTATCACTGCGGCTAATAACCTTTGCTGCGCTATGCTCGATAACCATATCCAGCAGGGCAACGCTCTTGATATAGATGTGAGAAGAATACTTATAAAGCGCTGCCTTGATATGAATGACAGAGAGCTGAGAAATATCGTTGCAGGTCTTGGCGGCAAGGTCAACGGCGTTCCCAGAGAGGACGGCTTTATCATCACCGTTGCAAGCGAGGTCATGGCGATACTCTGCCTTTCATCCGATATCACCGATCTGAAGGAAAGGCTCGGCAGTATTCTCGTGGCTTATAACCGCAGCGGCGAGCCGGTCTATGCAAGGGATCTCAAGGCTAACGGCGCAATGGCTGCTTTGCTCAAGGACGCAATAAAGCCCAATCTTGTACAGACCCTTGAGGGTACACCTGCTCTTATGCACGGCGGACCCTTTGCAAATATCGCTCACGGCTGTAACTCCATCAGAGCAACAAAGCTGGGTCTGAAGCTTGCCGATTATCTTGTAACAGAAGCCGGCTTCGGTTCAGATCTGGGCGCAGAGAAATTCTTTGATATCAAATGCAGAAAAGCAGGACTTCGTCCCTCAGCGGTAGTAATAGTTGCTACAGTAAGGGCGCTCAAATATAACGGCGGAATGCCCAGAGCAGAGCTTTCAAATGAAAGCCTTGACGCTCTTTCAAAGGGCATCGTAAACCTTGGCGTACATATCGGAAATATGCAGCGCTTCGGTATTCCCACAGTTGTTGCGATCAACCGTTTTGCAAGCGATACAGACGCAGAGCTTGAATTTATCGAGAAATACTGCACAGAGCAGGGCGCAGATTTTGCAATGGCAGAGATGTTTGCAAAGGGCAGCGCAGGCGGTCAGGATCTTGCAGCAAAGGTCATCGCAGCCACCGAAAAGCCCTCAGAGCTTCATTTTACATATGAGGACGAGCTTCCCATCAGAGAAAAGATCCTTGCAGTTGCAAAAAATATATACAGAGCAGACGGTGTGACATATACAGCTCAGGCGCTCAAAGCGCTTGCAGAGATAGAAAAGCTTGATACAGCCAGGCTTCCGGTATGTGTGGCAAAGACCCAGTATTCACTGTCGGACGATCCTTCGCTTCTTGGCAAGCCGGAGGGCTTCAATATTACCGTAAGGGATGTAAGACTTTCAAACGGAGCGGGCTTTGTGGTAGTATACACCGGCGAGATAATGACCATGCCGGGACTTCCGAAGGTTCCCGCAGCAGAGAAGATAGATGTTGACGCATCAGGAAAGATCACAGGGCTTTTCTGATCAATTACGCAGCAGACAATGATCTGACCCTGCGGCAGGGAAAGGCATTGTCTGATTTGCCGATGATAAAAAGAAACGAGGAATCATATTTGCAGAAGTTTATTACTCATTCTCCGGAGGAAACGGAAATGATCGCGCAGCGCCTTGCCGCCACATTATCCGGCAGTGAGATAATTGCCATGTACGGCGGACTGGGAGCGGGGAAGACAGCCTTTACAAGAGGGCTTGTCAAAGGGCTTGGCTCGGAGGATGATGTATCAAGCCCCACCTTTGCGCTTGTGCATGAATACAGGGGAAAATGCCCGGTATATCATTTTGATATGTACCGCATCACATCAGCTGATGATCTTTATTCCACCGGCTTTTATGATTATGAAGGCTGCGGGGTAATGATAATCGAATGGAGCGAGAATATCGAAGAGGATCTTCCGGATGAAAGGATAGATATACATATAAAGTATATTTCCGAAAATGAAAGAGAACTGACTATAGAGGGGGCAAGGGAAATATGAAGATTCTTGCAGTTGATACCACAGCCTCGCCTGTATCAGCAGCGCTTGTTGAAAACGGCAGACTGCTGGGAGAATTCTACCTGAATATCAAGACTACCCATAGCCAGACTTTAATGCCAATGGTATCGGAGCTTCTGAGATCCACCTCAACGGAGATAAATGATATAGATCTGTTTGCTGTCAATGCAGGTCCCGGATCGTTCACCGGCGTGAGGATAGGAGTTGCATCCGTAAAGGGAATGACTTTGCCTCTTGATAAGCCCTGCGCTCAGGTATCCACCCTTGAGGCTATGGCATACGGTATGCCTTATACTGACGGAGTGGTATGCGCGGCAATGGATGCCCGCCGGGATCAGGTGTATAACGCATTGTTCAGGCTTGACGGCGGCAGGGTGGAAAGAATAACCGAGGACAGGGCGCTTTCCGTATCGGAGCTTGCACAGGAGCTTGAATATTATGACGATCAGATATACCTTGCAGGCGACGGTGCAGAGCTTTGCGCAAGGGCGTTTGAGGGAAGGGCTTTCAGCTTTGTCCTGACGCCTGAAAATATCAGATTCCAGCACGCATGGGGGACAGCTCTCGCAGCGGAAAAAATGGCAGAGGAAAACCGTCTTTGCAGCAGCAGCGAGCTTATGCCCACCTATCTGCGGCTGCCCCAAGCAGAACGTGAGCTGAAAGAAAAGCTTGCGAAAAAGGAATAAAGATATTTCAGCAGAATGAGGAAATAATACATAGGCTGGGAAAAGGAAGCTCAGCCTTTATGAAAAAGGAAAAGGGGATTTATTATGAAAATTTCGCTCGGAGCAGATCATGGAGCATATGAATTGAAGGAGGCAATAAGAGATCATCTTGAAAAGCAGGGAGTAGAATATATCGACTTCGGCTGTTTTTCAAAGGAATCCGTTGATTATCCGAAATATGCGTTTCTTGCGGCTAATGCAGTTGCAAAGGGAGAATGCGATTTCGGCATAATCTGCTGCACCACAGGACTTGGCGTATCAATGGCAGCAAATAAGGTCAAAGGCGTCAGGGCTGCGGTATGCACCAGTGAGATGCTTGCCCAGATGACAAGAAGACATAATAACGCAAATGTTATCTGTATGGGTCAGAATGTTGTAAGCACCGAGCTTGCATTGAAGATGGTCGATATATTCCTCACAACAGAATTTGAAGGCGGCAGACATGAGCGCAGAGTAAATCTGCTGACAGATATAGAAAACGGAGTCGAGCTGAAGGTCTGAGCTATGCCGCTGCCGGAAAAAATAAAATAGCAAGCTCCCGCCGGACAGCATAAGGCTGAACCGACGGGAGCTATTTTACTGAGCAGAGAGCGGAGAGCGCAGGACGATGCTGTCAGAAACCAGCGGCTTTCTTCATATACTCCATGCTTTTGACAAAGGGGGTATTACTGAGCAGCAGCCCTGAAATGACAGCAGTTCCGCGCCCGGGATATCAAATTACCCGTTGCTCAGATCAGCAGCCGCATCCGCAGTTGTTGTCGCCGCAGCCGCAGCCACATCCGCCGTTGTTATTACCGCCGCAGCAGCAAAGGATGATGATAAGAAGAATTACCCAACCACAGCTGCCATTACCAAAAACATTATTACCACACATAATCGTGTCCTCCTTAATTTAGATTGTACTACATATTACGCTCCGTAACAAAAAGTGTTACTATACCGCCGCCGGCGCGATTTTGACACCGGCGGCACGCCGGCGCGATCTTGACACCGGCGGCACGCCGGCGGCGGTTGGTGTAAAATATTTCCGGGACTTTGATAATGAGCTGGCTTTGGGGATTTTTTGTTTCCCCATCCCATCCAGGTATAACACGCGAGAGCGAAAGTAAAGCATTGTCAGACCTGCCCCCGCGATTTTGGGTGCAGCGTCGACGCTGCCGGCGGCGGG
>ONNU01000222.1 GCA_900319255.1 uncultured Eubacteriales bacterium | reverse complement strand
GCGAGAACGAAAGTAAAGCATTGTCAGACCTGCCACCGCGATTTTGGGTGCAGCGTCGACGCTGCCGGCGGCGGCACGCCGGGCAAGTTGGTGTAAAATTTTTCCGGGACTTTGATGTAGAGCCGGCTTTGGGAATGTTTTGTTCCCCCTTACCAATCAAGTATAACACGCGAGAACGAAAGTAAAGCATTGTCAGACCTGCCCCCGTGATTTTGACAGCGGCGGCACGCCGCCGCCGGGCAAAAATTTAGTTGTAAAAAATATAAATATATGGTATAATAACAATAATAGTTGAAAAGCGAGCGTTTTGCTTGCTTTAAACTCTATCAAAATAATTACGGCTGATACAAAAGGTTCGTCCTTTGCAGAAGGTGTAAGGCATATTTTGCTTCATTTTTTGAAGCTGTTTGTTTTGCGCCTTTTCGGGTGCTTTTTTTATTTGCCGCATAAACAAGGAGTAATGTCAAATGGAAAACCACGTTTCTATCATCAGCATCATCGTTGAAAATCCTGATTCTACCGATAAGCTCAATGATCTGCTTCACGAGTACAGCAGCTTTATCATCGGCAGAATGGGTATTCCCTACCGTGAGAAGAATATCAATATAATCAGCATAGCTCTTGATGCGCCGACTGATGTTATCAATACTCTTGCCGGCAAGATCGGTATGCTTGACGGTGTAAGCTCAAAGGCTGTCTGTTCAAATGTCTGATATATGAGAGAACTAATAGACAAGCTGTATTCTGAGCATTCTCTCTCCAGGGAGGAATATCTCAGACTTATTACCAGAGCTGATGCTCAGCTTTCGGAATATCTTTTTGAAAAAGCCCGTGAGGTCAGAAAGGCTGTTTATGGAAATGATGTCTATATCAGAGGTCTGATCGAATTTACTAATTACTGCAAAAACGACTGTCTTTACTGCGGTATCAGAAGAAGCAATAAAAACGCTGAAAGATACCGGCTGACGAAGGATGATATTTTGCTTTGCTGTAAAGAGGGGTACGAGCTGGGCTTTCGTACCTTCGTTCTGCAGGGCGGCGAGGATCCTTATTTTACAGACGAAAGAATGACCGATATCATCAGCGCTGTCAAAACCCGTTATCCTGACTGTGCGCTGACGCTTTCCATCGGCGAAAAAAGCCACGAAAGCTATCAGGCTTTCTTTGACGCAGGTGCCGACAGATATCTGCTCAGGCATGAAACGGCGGATCCGCAGCATTATAAAAAACTCCATCCTGCCGGGCTTTCATGGCAGAACAGAATAAACTGCCTTTATGATCTGAAGGCTATCGGATATCAGGTGGGATGCGGCTTTATGGTGGGCTCACCATATCAGACAGCTGAGAATTTAGCGGATGAGCTGATCTTTCTGAAAAAGCTTTCTCCGCATATGGTGGGTATAGGTCCTTTTATCGCTCATCACGATACGCCATTCTCCAATGAAAAAAGCGGCACTATGGAAATGACGCTTTTCATGCTGGGACTTATCAGGCTGACCCTGCCGGAGGTGCTTCTGCCGTCAACAACAGCTCTGGGAACCATCCATCCCCTGGGACGTGAAAAGGGGATCATGGCAGGAGCTAATGTGGTTATGCCTAATCTTTCACCGGTCTCCGTCAGAAAGAAATATCTTCTTTATGATAACAAGATATGCACCGGTGATGAATCGGCGCAGTGCAGAGAATGTATGCAAAACCGTATGAGATCTATCGGTTATAATGTCGTGACAGGCAGAGGAGATCATCCGGGCGCAGGTGTCTGAGCCTGATGGTCGGAGCTGTATGTTTACATCAATTAAAAAGAAAGAGGAATAAAAAATGTCTTATGATCCGAAATCCCTCAAGGCTGAGGATTTTATCAATCACGAAGAAATACTGGATACCCTTGCTTATGCTGATGAAAACAAGCATAACAGGGAGCTTATCGAAGAGATACTTGAAAAAGCAAAGCCAAGAAAAACAGGAAGAGGCGTTGAATGCGCAGGTCTTTCTCACAGAGAGGCAAGCGTTCTTCTTGCGTGCGATATTCCTGAGCTTAATGAAAAAATGTATGCTCTTGCAAGAGAGATAAAGGAAGCTTTCTATGGAAACAGAATAGTAATGTTCGCTCCCCTTTATCTTTCAAATTACTGCGTAAACAAATGCGTGTACTGTCCTTATCATTATCAGAACAAGGAGATCCCGAGAAAAAAGCTTACTCAGGAAGAGGTAAAGCAGGAGGTCATCGCTCTGCAGGATATGGGACACAAGCGTCTTGCTATCGAAAGCGGTGAGGATCCTGTCAATAATCCTATTGAATATATTCTTGAATGTATCAAGACTATCTACAGCATCAAGCATAAAAACGGAGCTATCCGCAGAGTAAATGTCAATATCGCTGCAACCACCGTTGAGAATTATAAAAAGCTCAAGGATGCAGGTATCGGCACATATATCCTTTTCCAGGAGACCTACCACAAGGAAAGCTATCAGAAGCTTCATCCCGAAGGACCCAAGCATAATTATGACTATCATACCGAGGCTATGGACAGAGCTATGGAAGGCGGTATTGATGATGTCGGTCTGGGAGTTCTTTTCGGTCTGGAGCTTTACAGATATGAATTTGCGGGTCTTATGATGCATGCCGAGCATCTTGAGGCTGTGCATGGAGTTGGTCCGCATACTATCAGCGTTCCGAGAATAAAGCGCGCCGCTGATATTGACCCCACCGTATTTGATAACGGCATTGATGATGATACTTTC
>ONNU01000133.1 GCA_900319255.1 uncultured Eubacteriales bacterium | reverse complement strand
CCATGCTTCACAGTCTTCTTTACAATTCCTAATTCCTCACTCCTAATTCCTAATTCAAAATAATTCCTAATTCAAAACAATTCCAAATTTTAGGAAACCATTAATCATTAAAAACTATAAACTATAAACTCCAATACACTTGAATTTAATTTCAGATGTTGTATAATAAGTATGTATGGATACACAAAATATTGCAATGGCTTGCCGGATATTGCCGTGATTGCGGGATCGCTGCGCAGATGGGGGGCGTCAGGCTGTTGTATTGTCAAGGAGAAGAAAAATGGTAAGAGAGAAAATTATTGTTACTAACCCCGAAGGTCTGCACCTTCGCCCTGCTGGAATCTTCGCTCAGGAAATGGACAGGTTTGAATGCAGTATCACTATACGCTATAAGGGTACAAGGATCAATGCAAAAAGCCTGCTCAGTATTCTTACAGCCTGCATCAAATGCGGCAGCGAAATAGATATCGAATGTGAGGGCAGCGATGAGCATGAGGCTATCGCTAAGGCTATCGAGCTTATCAGTACAGGCTTTGAGGGTTATCTGTAAATTAATGCCGGATGATTTTTCCGGATCAGACAACTGCTTTTTTGGAGGATCACAATGCTAAAGGGTACGGGAGCATCGGGCGGTATCGGTATCGGATATGTAAAAGTGGTGCGCGATCAGAAGCCCGTTTATGAAAGACGAAGAGTACGCAATACTGACGAGGAACTTAAAAGACTTCACAACGCTGTAAAAAGCTTTGTGGAAACGACAGAACAGCTTGCCGAAAAGGTAGAGGCTGAGGCAGGTAAAAAAGAAGCAGGCATACTCCGGGGACATATTATGATTCTCAAGGATCCTGTGCTTGCGTATGAGATAGAAAAGCTGATAAACGGCGGCGAATGCGCAGAGGCTGCTGTTGAACAGATATGCAATATGTTTATCAGCGTTTTTGCATCAAAGGACGACGATCTTACACAGCAGCGCGCCGCTGATATGGAGGATCTTAAATCAAGGCTGATAAAGCATCTTTTAGGCATGGATGAGGTGCGTCTTTCACCTTTGCTGCCGGATACGGTGATTTGCGCAAGAGAGCTTACCCCCAGTATGACAGCAGGGCTTGACAGAAAAAATGTCGCCGGCTTCATTACAGAAAAGGGCGGCGAGACCTCTCACTGCGCTATACTTGCAAGAGCGCTGGATATTCCCGCAGTTTTAGGAACTGAGGGTATAGTGAACCGTGTCTGTGACGGTCAGCGGATCATACTTGACGGTGAAACCGGCGAGATCATTATTCAGCCCGATAAATCCACAGAAGAAAAATTCCGACGTATTCAGGAGGATTATTACAACCGCCGGGAGCTTCTCAGACATTATCTGGGCAAGCCTACGACCGATGCAGACGGAAACAGATTTTCGGTGCTTTGCAATATCGGCAATGATTCCGATGTGAACAAGGCGATAGATTCTGACGGCGAGGGCGTGGGGCTTTTCCGCACGGAATTTCTGTATCTTGACCGCAAGACCGAGCCTGATGAGCAGGAGCAATTCGAGGTCTACCGCAGCGCAGCTCTGAAAATGAGCGGAAAGCCTGTAGTCATCCGGACATTTGATATAGGCGGCGACAAGGAGGTTCCCTATCTTGAAATGGACAGCGAGGCAAATCCCTTTCTCGGTATCCGCGCCATAAGATACTGCTGCATCCATCCCGAAATGCTGAGATCTCAGCTCAGAGCGATACTGAGGGCATCCGCCTTTGGTGATCTGCGGATACTTATACCGATGGTATCGGATATCCCGGAGCTTATTTTTGTAAAAAATATGATCGGCGAGATAAAAACAGAGCTTCGGGAAAAGGATATAGCCTTCAATGAGGATATCAAGGTGGGTGTGATGATAGAAACCCCATCTGCTTGTCTCACCGCTGATATTCTGGCAAAGGAATCGGACTTTTTCAGCATCGGGACTAACGATCTTATACAATACACAATGGCAGCAGACAGAGGAAATTCCCAGATGGGTTATCTTTACTCTGTATTCAAGCCCTCTGTTCTCAGAGCTATCAGGCATACGATTTCCTGCGCAAAGGCTGAGGGCATACCGGTAGAAATGTGCGGAGAAGCCGCTGCGGATCCGCTTCTGACACCCCTGCTCATATCCTACGGGCTGGATTCATTCAGTGTCAGCCCCACATCCGTTCTGACCATACGCAAGGAGATCTCACGCTATACAAAACAGCGTTCAGATGAGATCGCAGCCGCTGTGGAGGGTATGACGGACGCTGAGGAAATAAAAAAATATCTGCGCTCTCAGATCATGGAGAACGCAGAATGATACAGGTTAATTTATTTCGCGCAAGCCTGCTGCTGGGCTTGTGCGAAGTTTTTTTGCTTGCTGTGAGAACATGCTGTTACAAAAATGCAGAAACACTAACGAAGCATGGCTCAGGGCATAAAAGCGGAACAACGGATTCTTTTTATCCGCCAGCGACAGAGATGTCATTTTCACAGCTTCAGGATATAATGAAAAGCCGATGAATTGTTGGATTCACCGGCTTTTTTCTTTCCATCCGTCATTTTCTGATGGGGGATCTGTCTGGTTTGAAAAGGCTGTCGAAGCTTATATTACTTGTCAAGCTCCCAGCGTTTTTTGCGTTTAGCGTATATGCCGCCGATCACCGCTGCAATGGCAAATGTGACCAGTGATGCGCCCAGTACAATAATAACAAGCTTTACCATTCCGCTGTTATCATCAATATCCGGCTCGGGAACAAGCTTCTTATAGGAATAGAATACATATGAGGGAGATGCGCTTATCTCACCTGCCGCATTCTCTGTTGCTCCGATGAAGGTATGCTCGTCAAAGCCTTTTTCCTCTGTGGTATAGGTTGTGCCGATCTTGCCGCTTATGGTTTCGGTATTGAGTACCTCGCCCATATTGTCTGCGTAAATGACATAGACATTGCCCATGCCCGTTACCTTGCCGTCCTGTATCCAGGTCTGACGGTTGACATTATAGATAACTGCATCCTTGTTTTTGTCTGTGCCGTCGCTGAAAACTGCCTTGACGCCCTCTGTTGTTCCTGCGTCCTTTACTGTGAGCGTAAACCATCCGTCACCAAGGCTGCTGTCCTTTTTCATTTCCTGACCGGGATTTTTCCCGCAAAGCTCTTCTGTGCCGTCCTCTGATTCGGTATAGACATATCCAAAGACCTTTTTCCATGCCTGTGAATTATAGTAATGCACAACAAGATCACAAGCCGGCTCCTGAATGTAATAATAGCACACCTCTGTATCTCCGTAGGCAACGCCTGATGCATTTCCCGGGAATTTTGACATATCAACGATCATGCCGTCGATCTTTTTGATATCCGCTGTATAGATATCATCCTGACGCACTCTCTTTACAACAGCAGGTGCCATTTCGCTGTCACCTGTTCCGAAATCCTTATCGCCCTGACGCAGGTATTTCACGGTGATATTATAAATATTTCCGCCGTACTTCTTATATTTGTAGGTGACAGTCTGCTCCTTTGCGGTGAACTTGCCTTTTCCGTTCTCCGCTGCGCCCTCTATGCCTACAAAATCATAATCTATGCTGTAATCCTTGCCGTCATTTGCAAGGAAGCCTTCGCCTTCCTTGCCCTTTAGAACATGACTTTCAAGGACTTCTCCGCTGTCGCTGTCAACATATTCGATATTGACTGTGCAGGTATCAGAGGTGATCTTCAGGCTGTCAAAGCTTTCCTTATCTACCATTACCATAGCGCTCTTTGCGGGGATGGTTACGGTATTGCCCTCTACCTCGCCGAGACCCTTCAGCCCTGCCTGGGTTCTGTCTGCGATGATCTCCCATTTTTCCGGAAGCTGTGTATTTCCGCTCTGCTTGAGAGTTACGGATTTTTCGCTGTCGGATGCATTGAACAGCACAGCAGCATATGACCATTCCTTACCCTTTGTCAGGCTGTTTTCAAGAGTGTACGCTACAACTCCGTCATCAGCTTCGGCAAAGGTAATTTTTTCTGCGCTTGTCTTGGTGGGATCACGGAAGGGTTTGAAATTCTTTCTTATTTCGATAAGACCCTGATAATAGGAGCTGAGATCGCCGTATTTCACAACATTGTTCCAGTCAAGCATATTGATATTATCAGGTGAGATATAGCTGTTTTCATCCCCGAACTTTGTTCTTGCAAATTCCTCGCCTGCCTGCATGAACACGATACCCTGTGATGTAAGGGTAATGGCAGCCGCAAGCTTATTCATCTTCACAAGGCTTTCATCTCTTGTATCAAAGCTTCCGTCATTCTTTGTTGACATTATGAGCTTATCGTAAAGAGTGAAGTTATCATGGGCTGAAATATAGGTGACGGACTGGGAGGGCTGTGAAAGCCATTTATTGCCCTCAACGGAATTTGCAGTAATGCTTTCCCTGAGCGCAGCTGCACCCTTTCCGGTCTGAACGAAGCCAGCCTCCTGAGCGTTGAACACATGACCCTTTACCGCATCACGGAAGCTGTCATTGAAAGCTCCGATACGGGTATCAAGCTCCTTGATATTTTCCTTGACAGCAGTTTTCGTACTGCATGATGTAGCGCCGCCTGTCCAGGGTTCGCCGTACATAATGATCTTTTTGCCGCCCTCCACCTTTGTATCGAGAGCGTTGCGGATCTGGTTCATGGTCTCCGTATCATGCACGCCCATAAGGTCAAAGCGGAAGCCATCGATATGATATTCATTTGTCCAGTAAAGTATAGAATCTATCATATACTTTCTGTACATAAGGTGATCGCTGGCTGTTTCATTGCCGCAGCCCGAGCCGTCCGAAAGGGAGCCGTCATCCTTGAGCCTGAAATAATAGCCCGGAACGGTATTTTCAAAGCAGCTGCCCTTTGCTGTAAATGTATGGTTATAGACCACATCCATGATAACGCCGATACCTGCATCATGGAGAGCCTTTATCATCTGCTTGAATTCCCTGATCCTGACATTTCCGTCGAAGGGGTTGGTAGAATACGAGCCTTCGGGAACATTATAGTTTTTCGGATCATAGCCCCAGTTATATTCATCCGAGCCGGTGATGGATTCATCCACCGTTGCATAGTCATAGACCGGCATAAGCTGAACATGGGTAACCCCCAGCTTTTTGAGATAATCAACACAGGTGGGAATATTTTCCTGACCTGCAAGAGTTGTGCCCTTTTCAGTAAAGGCAAGATATTTGCCCTTATGCTCCGGTGAAACGCCGGACACCTGGCTGACGGAGAAATCTCTCATATGTATTTCCCAGACCACAGCATCCGTAGGATCGTCAACAAGAATATGCTTGTCATTTTTCCAGCCCTCCGGATTGGTGGAGGGAAGATCAACGACCATACTTCTGTTGCCGTTAACGCCGACTGCCTTTGAATAGACATCCTGAGTTTCGGTGGTTATACCGTTATTTGTGACGAGATAGGTATAATACTGGTTTTTATGGTCGCCGCTGACCTTTGCAGTCCATACGCCGTTATCGCCCTTTGTCATAGAAGTGGTGGAAATATCAGTCGCGCCCTCTTCATCCGGGCTGCCCGTAGCGTAGAGCTTGACAGCTACTCTTCTTGCGGTAGGCGCCCATACCTTGAAAACAGTAGCGCCCTTTGAATAAGTAGCGCCCAGGTCATTTCCGTTATAAGCCTGAGCATCCAGCTTATGAGCCAGTTTAGTCTCTTCTTTTTTATCATCGTTTCCGACTGCCTGTGTTGACATTACATTACCTCCTATAAGCATTGCAGCAGCTATTACACAGCTGAACAGTCTTTTAAGTTTTCGCAAGCTTATCCCTCCAAAACAGAATAATAATTGACCCGCCAGGTTCCCTCCGGAAGCCCACAGATCATCAGATTAACATTCATAAACGGCGCACCGCTCCACAGCATACCGTGAGAATTATAAGCCATTATATATTTTATCATATTCCATATCATATTTACAATAGATTTTTGCAATTTTATTGAATATCACGAAATCACGAAATAGTGAGTAGTGATTAGTGGTTATTTAAAATTTGGAATTTGGAAAGTGGAAAGTGGAATTGTTTTGAATTAGGAATTATTTTGAATTAGGAATTATTTTGAATTAGGAATTAGGAGTGAGGAATTAGGAATTGTAAAGAAGACTGTGAAGCATGGATCAGGGCATTAAAGCAGAAAAACGGTTCATTTTTTCCACCCGCAACCGGGTTGTCAGTTTCACGGATTCAGGTTATAGTTTATAGATAATAGTGATCTGGAGTTGATTATTATTGCCGGATCGTGTTAATAGCGGGACTGATACATTTATTTTTTTCTTCAGTCAGCCCGGCATCGTCGGGCAAAAATAATTGCGCCCTCCGTTTCTTCTGTGAAAAGGGGGCGCAGATGATATCAGTCGTCGTTTTCGATTTTGAGGAGATAAAGCTTGTCCTTGACATTGAAGCCGGATTTGCTCCATAATGCGACAGCGGATTTATTTCCGACATGAGTGTAAAGTATGGGGGTAAGACCTCTTTCTCTGATCTTGTCAAGAGCGAAAATACACATCTTATAGCCGAAGCCCTTCTGACGCTCGCTTTCACGGACAGCTATTGATTTGATCCTGAGATACTGCTTTGTCTGACCGCCGATAACTGCATTTCCTACGATCCTGCCGTTCTTGACAAGAGCGTAGAATTCCATATTGAGATATTCATTTACCTTGCGCTCAAGCTTTTCCTGCCAGCGGAATTCCTCCTTGAGGGATTCATAGAAGTCCAGCACCATTTTCTTATGTTCAGGGTTATCCTTGTCGATACGGATTATCTCTTCGTCCGGGGCAAGCTCAGGACGGTTCTCGGTATCCTTTTTGGTGCAGGTATAGACTGCAAGAGAGAATTCATCCTTGACGCTGTAATTGATCTCAAGCGTGGTGAGCGCATAAAGGTCTGAGAAAGAACCTGCGACCTCTTCCTTGAGGTATATTTCAGCCTTTGGTACGTTGCTGTCACGAAGGAAACGGCAGATGTCGATAAGCTTATTGGTATCGTCCTTTATGGTTGTTGAAGTCCAGAGCCATATTCTCGGACTGTTTGCAGCAAAAAGAATGATAACATTCTTTCGGTCTGAATAAAGCTTACAATCCGGAGTATTGCGCGCAGATTCGATAGCATTGAAGATGATCGAATCCGTTATATATTCCTTATTATTGAATACTTCATCTGTATTGGTGATCCTTTCAAAAGTAGTAGCCATTGTGGATGCCTCCCGGGATAATGATTTCATTTACGGACTTATGTCCTTATAAATGGTATATAGTTTATTTTATACCATTTTGTTCATTT
The DNA here is from genome assembly GCA_900319255.1 of uncultured Eubacteriales bacterium. GTDB lineage: Bacteria > Bacillota > Clostridia > Oscillospirales > Acutalibacteraceae > UBA1213. The sequence continues at coordinate 16,552 of ONNU01000133.1, read as the reverse complement.
TTGCAACATAATAATTCTGCTTTTTTATTTTAAATACAAAATATTCAAGATAATATATTCCGCTTTTTGAGTCAGGGTACAATAAAATGTATTTTCCTTTATGCTGATGCTTACGACAGAGCCAAAAACGGCGGCGGGCATATTTTCATATGTCCTGCCGCCTGAAATTATTATGGTATTTTTGCCTGACGTTCAATATTGCCGGGCAGTATCAGAAGCGCCGTATTCAGCTCCATGCATCCTGTGAAGCAGGCTGACGGATGCCCACCAATACAAACTGCTCCCAGAGAAACCACTGATTGCCCTTTCTTCTGAGCTGTATCTGACGGGGGCTGTCAGCGCCCCCGGAACGGACATTCAGCTTTGCATAACCCTCGTTTCCGAAGGAATAGGGATCGGAATAAAAGGTTATTTTGTATGGCTCATCGGGACGGTAATCATTTTCCGGCTTTGCTCCATCGAAATATGAAAAGGGTACATATTGCTGACCGGAGAATCTGTCCCTGAGAAATTGCTTTTCATAGGGAGACAGGGGTCCCTTCGGTCCTCTGAGGAACTCCAGCATCTGTCTGCCGTTTTCCTCGTCAACTGCATAACAGCAAAGGGCGCATACTGCAAGGGCGGCTGTCTTGTACGGTGTGTCAAGAGCGCTTTCGGGCAGCGCCTGCATCTGTGCAAGGGTCTCAGGCAGTTCGGGAAAGGTAAAGGTGAAGCTGCCCTCCTGTGGTTTTGTCAATGTCTGCTGAGTATTCTGAGCTGCGTTCTGGCTTTGCATTCTGTCAAACAGTCCCATAAAAAATACCTCCGTTTCTTCTGCGGCAGTTTACTGCGCATTTGTTTATCTTCCGTTAAGGATCTGAAATAATGAACCGGGATATCAGCCGATAAGAGCGCAGACAGCATCGCCCATTTCAACGGTAGATACCTTCTTTGTACCTTCGGTGTAGATATCGGGAGTTCTTGTAGTCTTGAGAACCTCAGCGACAGCAGCCTCGATAGCATCAGCAGCCTGGGGCTCATCAAGAGAATAGCGAAGCATCATTGCAACGGAAAGGATAGTAGCGAGGGGGTTAGCGATACCCTTGCCTGCGATATCGGGAGCGCTGCCATGTATAGGCTCATACATACCCAGCTTTGTGCTGTTAAGGCTTGCAGAAGCGAGCATACCGATGCTGCCGCTTATCATTGAAGCCTCATCAGAAAGGATATCTCCGAAAATATTGGAGGTCACGATAACATCGAACTGTTTCGGATCTCTGACAAGCTGCATTGCGCAGTTATCGACATAAAGATGATTCAGCTCTACCTCCGGATATTCCTTTGAAAGCTCGATCATAGTTTTTCTCCAGAGTCTTGAGGAATCCAGGACATTAGCCTTATCAACGCTTGTAAGCTTTTTATTTCTCTTCATAGCCATATCGAAAGCAACTCTTCCGATACGCTCGATCTCTTTTACATTATATTTCTCAGTATCATATGCAGCGTCAACGCCGTCCTCTTCAAAGTTGCCTCTTTTGCCGAAGTAAATACCTCCGGTAAGCTCGCGGACGATCATTATATCCATAGCTTCACCGATGATCTCAGCCTTGAGGGGCGAGGAATCTCTCAGCGGTTCAAAGATGACAGCGGGGCGGAGATTCGCAAAAAGACCGAGAGCGCCGCGGATGCCTAAAAGACCTGCTTCGGGGCGGTTATTGCCGGGCTGTGTATCCCATTTGGGGCCGCCTACAGCGCCAAGAAGAACGCTGTCGCTTGCTTTGCAGGCGTCGATAGTTTCCTGAGGAAGGGGAACGCCTGTTGCATCAATAGCGCAGCCGCCGAGAAGCGCTTCCTTATAAGTCACGGCAAAGCCGAATTTCTTAGCGGTGACATCAAGCACCTTAACAGCCTCATTAACGATTTCCGGACCGATACCGTCACCCTTGAGCAAAGTGATATTATAGTTTTTCATTTAGCATACTCCTTTTCCGTTATAACAGCGGATCATTTTTTACCCCGCGTCATCCGACACCGGGCTTCCACATACATTATAATTCTATTTCCCCGATTAGTCAACCCGCCACCGCCGGCGTGCCGCCGATGTCAAGATCGCGCCGGCGTGCCGCCGGTGTCAAGATCGCGTTGTAAGTTATTACCATGCAAGGCTTTTTCCTCGCGATTGTAAGATTGTTCTATTGGCTGCATTTTTTGTCGGTCTGCGATAGTTTTTCGTTGCCAATCTTATTTTTACGAGAGTTTTGATAGAAGCCGGCTGAGGATATTTTTATTTCCCCATCCCATCCAAGTATAACACGCGGAAGCGAAAGTAAAGCATTGTCAGACCTGCCCCCCGCGATTTTGACAGCGGCGGCACGCCGCCGGGTTCGTGTAAAATAATTCCGGAAGTTTTTATAGAAGCCGGCTGAGGATTATTTTATTCCCCTTTACCATCCAAGTATAATACGCGGAAACGAAAGTAACGCATTGCCAGACCTGCCCCCGCGATTTTGACAGCGGCGGCACGCCGCCGCCGCCGGTATCTTGACTTTTTGGGGGATCGGTTATAGAATAATATGAGAAGCTAGACTGTTGCGAGGATGCGACAGGGAGGGGGAAACAATGAGAAAATTCAGTAAAATTCTTGCTGCTGTACTGGCAGCGGCGGTTTTCGCTTCGGCGGGGACGTTAACTGCTGGTTTGCAGCCGGACTTTGGAATTAATGCGGCTGCGGCGGAGGTGCCGGCTGACAGCGGCGCAGGGATAAGCGGCTCCTGCGGCGAAAATGTCACTTACGAGCTGAGACCGGACGGCACCCTTGTTATCAGCGGCAGCGGAAAAATGTATAATTACGAGCGCACCGCTTCGCCGTTCTATAATAACAGCAATATCAAAAAAGCTGTCATAAATCAAGGCGTTACAACTGTCGGTGAAAGCGCGTTCCTTAACTGCAGCAGGCTGGAAAGCGTTGAGCTTGCCGATACTATTACAAAGCTTGGCTGGAACTGCTTCTACGGATGCTGCGCTCTGACAGCTATCGACATACCGGACAGCGTTGAAATCATTGATACGGATTCCTTCGACGGCTGTATTAATCTGCGGGATGTGACTATACCGGACAGCGTTACCTATATCGGCGAGGAGGCTTTTTATGCCTGCTTTGCTCTGACAGATCTCAAAATACCGGAAAGCGTCAATTATATAGGCAGATGCGCTTTCAGATATTGCAGCAGCCTGACGGAAATTGATATCCCGGAGGGTGTAGAGCTGCTGGAAGAAGGAACTTTCCTTGGCTGTTCGGGGCTTGAACGGGTCTCTTTGCCGCAAAGTGTCAGACATATCCGTAATTCAGTCTTTGCAGACTGCAGCAGCCTTGAGTCGATAACTCTGCCGGATAAGCTTGAAAGCATGGGCACAAATGTTTTCAGAGGATGCAGCAGCCTCAGAGCTATTTCCGTACCCGACAGCGTTACAAGCATCGGCATGAGAGCTTTTTCATACTGCCCGGCTATGACAGAGGCTTCTCTCGGAAACGGTCTGACTGAGGTGCCGGATAAAGCCTTCTATGGAAACACAGGGCTGAAAAAGGTCACTCTGGGAAAAAATATCGAATCCATCGGTAAAAGCTCATTTGAAAACTGCCGCAGCCTTGTGGATATCGTTATTCCTGTATCGGTCAGAGTTATTGATAACTGCGCATTCTGTGGCTGCGAAAGTCTTGGAGTTTTCAGAATTCAGCGTAATGTCATAAGCATAGGGGAAAAAGCCTTTGCAGACTGCAGCTCCCTTACAGTAATGAACATACCCGGCAGCGTCAGCTCGATCCATGATTCCGCTTTCTGGAACTGCCGCAGTCTGAAAAACATACAGGTAAATGCAGACAATTTATATTATTCATCACTTGACGGCGTGCTGTATAATAAGGCGAAGACAAAGCTCCTTGCCTGCGGCGGCGGCAAGACCGGAATAACCATCCCCGATACGGTAAAATGGTTATGCAAGGGCGCCTTTTACGGATGCAGCCGTATCAGCTCGGTGGATATCCCGGACAGCGTTATCAGTATAGCTAAAAACTGCTTCTGTGACTGTACAAGCCTGAAGGATGTACATATCGGAAGCGGGCTTACTGCCTTCGGAAATTCCGTATTCCAGGGCTGCAGCAGTCTTGAAAACATCAATATTCCAGAGAACGTGACAACAATAAGCTTTGGCATGTTCCGCGACTGTACAAGTCTTGAAAGGATAGATATTCCCGGCAGCGTTACGATGATAGATAATTTTGCGTTTTACGGCTGCAGCAGTCTTAAAGAAATGCCTGTTCCCGACAGTGTGAACAGTCTGGGAAATTTCGGCTGGTACGACTGCAGGAGCCTGAAAAGCATCACCATCCCCGCAAGCGTAAAAAGCATAGGCTACGGCGCTTTCGGATATTATTATGACAAACAGACCTGCATGGATACACTTGATGAGGATTTCATTATTTACGGCTATGAAAATACAATGGCTCAGAAATTCGCAGAAGAAAGCAGCCTGCGCTTCGGCATCATCGACCCTGACGCAGCGCTGACCCTGAACAGAAGCGTTCTTTTCCTGCGCACCGGAGAATCCTTCCGGCTTGAAGCTCTTGACGCAGGAAATTCCACTGTCACATGGGCAACAGCAAACAGCGATATTGCTGCTGTTTCAAAAGGCCTTGTGACCGCAAAAAGCGCAGGTACAGTCAATATTACAGCAAGAGCAAAGGACGGCAGATCGGCGGTATGCTCAGTGACCGTGGCTGATCCTGTCATTGCACCTGAGAGCATAACCCTTGACAAAAGCTCAATAAGCCTTACGAAAGGCGAAACAGCGCAGCTCAGCGCCGTGCTTGCTCCCGCAAATACAACGCAGAAGACTGTGATCTGGGTATCGGGCAACGAGGATATCGTAAAGGTGAAAAACGGAAGGATAACCGCCGTTTCCGCAGGCACAGCGTCAGTCACGGCAATAACAGAAAATTTCAAAGCCGCAGCCTGCATAGTGACCGTAAAAGACCCGGTTGTGGAAGCCCGGGCAATAAATATAAGCCGGAATGAGGTTTATCTCAAAAAGGGAACAAAATTCCAGCTGAAGGCTGTATTTGCCCCGGCAGATACAACCGATCAGTCGGTCATATGGATATCAGCCGACAGAAGCATTGCGACCGTATCCAACGGCATGATAACAGCCCATTCTCCCGGAACCACAACCATCACAGCGGTATCCTCAAACGGGCTGACCTCCGTTTGCAGCGTTATCGTAACGAAGGATATCATCCAGGCAAAATCCGTCAGTCTGAACAGGACAGAGATATCTCTTGAAAAGGGAACGAAATTCCAGCTCAAGGCGATTTTTGAGCCGGCAGAGACAACAGACCGCAATGTGACATGGACGACCAGCGATAAAACAATAGCCACAGTTTCCAACGGCAGAGTAACAGCCCAGAACCCCGGAACAGCCGTTATCACCATGAAAAACACCGGCGGACTTACAGCGACCTGTATTGTAAATGTCAGTAAGAAGTAAAAAAACAAGGGATGCCAGATAGTACGGCATCCCTGTATTTTTTGCTTATTCTGATTCAACTATTCACTGATCACCAAGCTCAGATCCCCAGCCCGTCCAGCATACTTGCAACGGAATCGGAAATTTCAGACATTGCGTCCTCGGCAGCCTGTGAAGTCTCCTGCATAGCTTCGGAAACCTCGGGTATCTCGGCTATTTTTTTAAGTATTCTTGCATGTACTTCGGCATAATAGGCTTCTTCGGCGGGGTTCATTTCCTCGCTGTCCCATGCGTCAAGCTTGCTCATGTAATCCGCGTACTTGGTCATATATTCCGCATAATCGACCATCATCGCTGCGGTATCTGATGATTTTGAATATTTTGTCATGAAGTCAAAATAATCGTTGAAAAATGCTTCGTAGCTGTCCATTGCCTCCTTGAAGCTTTTTCTCATTCCGCTGACCAGTTCTTCGCCTGATGCAGAAGCTTCGGCTTTGCTTTCTGCTTCCGGCTGACTGCTTTCCTGCGCAGGCTTGCTTTCCTCCGGCTTTGAGGCTTCTGAGGTCTTTTCAGCTGAGGCCTCCTGTGAATTTTCTTCCTCTGACGGCTCTTCTGCTTCTGAAGCTTCCTCGGAGCTTTCTTCTGCAGCGGCGCTTACTGCGGAGCTTTCCTGAGCAGCGGGGGCTGATTTCTCCTTATTTCCGGAGCCGGAGCATCCTCCCAGAGCCGCCGCAATAAGCAGCATACCCAATACAGCCGCCGTAATTTTCTGTGGTCTTTTTTTCATAAGATCATCTCCTTTTTTGTGTTGACCCGAATCCGTAAAACTCAAGGGGACACCCCTTGCAGTTTCCGCCTTTTGACTGACCAAAGCAGAAATACTAACGAAGTATGACTCAAGGCATAAAAGCGGAACAGCTGATCCGATATTTTCAGCCTGCAACGGGGATATCGGTTTCACGGATCTATCTTTGAATTTATTATATCACATCTCTCGTAAATTTGGTATGCTGGCAGCATAACACAGAAAAATATTTTTATGCTATAATTTATCCGGAAGAAAACTGTCGCCATCCGTAAAAGCAGCAGGATATCCCGTGCAAAAAATTACCGGCAGCGAAAAGCTTCGCATACCGGCAATAATATCTCCGTGTTTTTTTCTGTATCATTTTATGGTAGTCCCCAGATATGCCATAAAGAGCAGACCGATACAAATGGATATTCCGCCGATCAGGAAAAACAATCCCCGCTGGCTTTTTCGTGAAGAGCCTTTTGAAAAGGGGAAGCGATCCCAGATATCAAGGACATTGTGAAAGCAGAAGGTGGGGAAGATAAAGACCAGGACTATAGTGAAAAACCACGCTATATAATTCATCGGCGCAGGTTTCAGCCTTACAAAGCTGCTTATTATTATCAGCACCACCAGCGCATACCAGATAAGCGCCGGTAACATGAAATATATTTTTCCTGTTCGTATGCCGGGAATATTTCTCATTATTTTATCAGCGAGCCTGTCAGACGGATAATTGCTTTCCTCGCTTCTGATTATACCCATTTTTCGCTCGATATCACGCATCAGGGCAATAACATTCGGATATCTTTGCTGCGCGTCGATCTGTATGCATTTTCTGATTATCCTTCCGGCTGTACCGCCCACCGTCTGTTCTACCGGTATCCTGCCGCAGATAAGGACGTTCATAAGCACGCCGATGGAATAAATATCGGTTCTGTTGTCACTCTGGGAAAAGCCGTACTGCTCCGGCGCAGCATATCCGGGTGTCCCCACATTCACGGTATCCTTGCTCTGGTTTTTCTTGTATAATCTGGCAATACCGTAGTCAATTATCTTTACATGACCGTCAGTTGTTATTATAATATTATTAGGATTGATATCACGGTGAACGATATTACATTCATGCAGGGCACTTAGCCCGCAGCATAATTCATATATCATCCGCGCAGCCTTTTCCTCCGGATAGGTGGTTCCGCCTTCGATGATATCCGAAAGGCAGTCGCCGGAGATAAATTCCCTGACAACACGGTAGCCGCCGCCGCAGGGCATGATAAAATCAATATTTGCAAGATTCGGATGCCTGATGCCTGAGATTATCTGATAATATCCCAGATCCTCGGGTAAAATGCTTTTGGTGATATAAAGCTTTTTCTTTGGCTCATAAATGCAAAGATCTGTTGTATCGGCAAAGCTGGTCAGCTTTTTCAGATTCTGAAAAATAAAGACCTGCGCTGGAGTAGGCTGCATAGTTTTTACCTCACTGTTAATTTTTTGAAATATACCTGAATCCGCGAAACTGACATCCCGGTTGTGGGCGGAAAAGCTGAACCGTTTTTTCGCTTTAATTCCCTGAGTAATGCTTCATTGGCATTTCTGCTTTGGTGATTGAGTTTTCCCCCTTTGCAATCCCCTTTCCTTATCCCCTGTGGAAAACCAGGTTCCATCGGCTAAGAGCTTGTATTTTTAAATTTGAGGGTGTTTGAAGCTTATCTGAAACTGCACCTTTTTGGTGAATATGATAATTCCGGTTAATGTATGATACCACTCATGAATACAGTAGTTTTTATAGTTTTGCCGTTGAGCTTGACGGATTCAGGATATAAGAAACGAAAATATATATAAAGAAAGGAATGTAAAAAATGAAAAAATCCACAAATGAGCTTTTCAATGAAATAATGACCGCAAAGGATTATGAAAGCTTCCGCAGAGCAAATGCGGATAATTTTACCTGCATGAAGCTTGACCGCGCGCTTATGGCAAAGATGGAAGAAAAGAAGCTTACCAAAAGCGATGTCATAAAAGGCTCCGGTATGGCAAAGACCTATGCATACCAGATATTTGACGGCAAAAAAGCAAATCCGCATATAGACAAGGTACTGCTTTTATGCATAGGCATGGGGCTGAGCATTGAAGAAACCCAGAATCTTCTCAAGGTCACAGGATACCGTATGCTCAGCCCGAGAGATCAGCGTGACAGCTATATCTGCTATGCTATCAAAAACAGGATGAACATAATAGATATCAATTTAGGACTCCAGGAGCTTAATCTGAAAATACTGGAATGACACAGCTAACAAGAATAACCCCTATAAACGGAAAAAGCCGGTGATGCATAATTCACCGGCTTTTTCCCTATTTCGCAAATAATACACTTACCTGATGCAGAAGCTGCAAAGCAGGACAAGCCGGTATTATTCTTTTTTGTTATTGATGATAGAAACGATAAGCTTGCGGATAATGTCGATGGGGAACACAGCCAGAGCACCCAGCGCACACAGACCCCAGGCATAGGGGATAAGCGGTCTTACGCTGAGGAAATCTCCGCCGAAGGTAACGAATACGAACTGCAGGATAAGAATGCCTGCCATAACAAGAACGAAATTGATGTTCTTTTTAAGCCCCTTGAAGAGATTGATGCTTTCTGTTCTTGCATTGAAGCCGTTGAAGGCAATTGCCATCATAAATGTAGCGAACAATGCGGATTTCAGATACAGCACATTATCCGGGGTCAAATTGCGGTTTGAATCAATGAACAGATTCGTGATATCCGGGATAAACAGTATCGACAGACATACAACCATGATGTACAGAGAGATAGTAACGATCTGTACAAGCATTCCGCCGGTAACGATGCCCTCGTTTCTGGGGATGGGCTTTTCCTTCATATATTCCTCCATCGGAGGCTCGCTTCCGAAAGCGATAGCTGCCAGCGTATCCATTGCAAGATTTATTACAAGAAGCTGAACAACGGTCAGCACTGCGCCGTATGTATTGGAAATATCGAAGATCGGACCCAAAAAGCACATCATAACAGCCGCAACATTGACAGTAAGCTGGAATACAAGGAACTTCCTGATGGTCTTGAACATTGTGCGTCCGTAAAGAATAGCCTTTTTGATGGAAAGGAAGTTATCGTCAAGGATGGTGATATCGCCGGCAGCCTTGGCGACCTCTGTGCCGCTGCCCATTGCAAAGCCGACATCAGCCTTTTTGAGCGCAGGCGAGTCGTTGACGCCGTCGCCTGTCATACCTACCACAAGATCAAGCTCCTGACCGATCCTTACAAGACGGCTCTTATCCATAGGCAGCGCTCTTGCTATTACCCTTATGCGGGGGAGTATCTTGTTGATCTCGTCATCGCTCAGCTCTGCAAGCTCTGCGGAGGTAAGAGCGATCTCATCCTTTGAAGTAAGAAGACCTGCGTCCTTTGCGATCGCAACAGCGGTCTCTTTTCTGTCGCCGGTTATCATAACGACCTGGATGCCTGCTGCCTTAACCTCTTTGATAGCGTCAGCGGCTTCCTTGCGGACATTATCACGGATGCTCAGCACACAGATGAGTGTCAGATCACCCTCATCGCTGTCGCCCTCCGCCTTTGCAACAGCAAGCAGACGCATGGAGCGGGCTGCCTGACCGTTGATATAGGTCGTAAGGTAATTCTTTTCAACAAGCTCTTTTTCATTGCCTTCCTCATCAAGATATTTATTGCATCTTGAAAGGATCTTTTCCGGCGCGCCCTTGATATAGGTAACGCTGCCGTTATCTCTTTTTACAGTAAGCGTGGAATATTTCTTTGCTGAATCGAAGGGGTTGAAATCCTTGACATCCTCCCTGGGGAGCTTGTCATAGAATTTACCCTTGTCGATAAATGCCATCAGAGCGCGGTCTGTACTGTTGCCGCCGATAACTGCGCCGTCGGAAACAGAAGCGGAGTTATTTATACCGATACCTGTGAGGACGTCCATTCTCAGCTTTGAGGGAACATCGTCAAGCTTTTCAAAGGTACGGACATTACCTGTGGTAAGCTCCATTACGGAAAGCTTGCCTTCGGTGATAGTACCTGTCTTATCAGTAAAGAGCAGGCTGAGGCTTCCGGCAGTCTCAAGACCGTTGATATTTCTGACGAGGACATTATCCTTAGCCATTTTCATACTCTGGAAGGACAGCAGCACGGAAGTCAGCATAGGCAGACCTTCGGGAACTGCGCAGACGATAACGGTGATAGCGATAGTGACCGCATCAATTATAAGCTGTACCCAACCGAGAGCGTCAGCGGGAGCAGCTCCGGTAATGAGCGTTTTGGCGAGGACTGCAACAATGATAAGCGCAGCGCCGATATAGCCGAAAACAGATATCTGCTTTGCGAGCTTACCCAGTTTAAGCTGGAGGGGAGTTGCACGGGTCTCCTCCTGGACTTCAAGCGCAAGCTGACCGAACATAGTCTTATCGCCCACGACCTTGGCTTCCATATAGCCCTCATTTGCGCATACCACAGTACCTCTGTAAATATAATGCTTATTCAGAAGATCCATGGTATCATATTCCTTACCCTCAGCGGGGCATTTTTCAGCTTCTTCTGTCTCGCCGTTAAGAGCAGCCTGATCCACCTTGATAGCGCCTTCCACCATTTCGCCGTCAGCAGCGATCTTATCACCGGACTGGATATATACGATATCGCCGACAACGATCTCGCTGACGTGTACCTCATGCAGCTGACCGTTACGGAGAACCTTAGCCATTTCCTTGGCTTCCTCTTCAGCCTTGAGAGCGCTTGCCTTGCCCTCCTGTTTATGCTGGCTGACGGAAGAAACGCCGTTTGCGATAAGAATAGCGATAAGAACGCCCACAGGCTCATACCAGTCTGCCTTACCCATAAAGAACAGCGCTACCTGAATACCGAGCGCCACAAGAAGAATAATTATCATCGGATCGGCAAAGCCCTTCATAAACTTCTTGAACAGCGATTCAGGAGGGATTTGCGTCAGATCATTGGAGCCGTATTCCTTACGGCTTTTTTCGACTTCATCGGTCGTCAGACCGGTCAGATTCATAGAAAGCACTCCTTTGTTTTTTCAATTTTTTCATTTACCTGCGAACAAAATATTATTGTCCCATAATAAAATTATAATTTTTTTCCACCCCTTTGTCAATATATTTTTCCCACCAGGCAGCGTCGACGCTGCCGGCGGCGGTGAAAAATTACTTTATCTTTCTAAAATAATATGTTATAATAAATATATATCGGTCACATTTTAATTCAAATAATTGTAAATTCTTTATCGCATTACCCACAGCCGCTTATTATCCTTGTCCAGGCAATTATCACCTTTATATTTACAATTATCTGCATCAGTTAAAGGAGGTCGCTTCAATGAAAATTACTGCTTTTTCAAAATTGATCCTGTCGTCAATACTGGTTCTGGCTATGACCGCAGCTGTTGCCGGATGCGGCAGTCCGGAAGGCTCAACCTCTTCCGGGGATAATACGGATGACAGCAGTGCTGTATCTGTGGTTGAAAGCTCTGACGGTGAAAGCTCTGCTGAAAAAGAGCCTGTGGAGATCAGCATTGTTTCTTCCGACAAAGACGAAAGCAAAGCTTACAAACCGGAAAGCAAGTCTGAAGCAACGGAAAGCCAGCCTGAAAAATCAGAGGAAGAAACCACAGAGCCTGAAAGCAGCATTGAAGAATCCTCTGAGCAAGCCGAAAAGCCCGTGAGCAAAACAGAAGCATCTGCGCCGCAGGAGAAAAATGACAATAAAGAAGCCAGCGGAAATATTGTAGTTATGCTGGATCCCGGACACGACAGCGGCTGCAGTCCCAGGGATAACGATGAGCTTGGTGTCAGTGAGCAGACGCTGAATCTTAAAATAGGACTGGCTTGTTACGAAAGATTATCACAATACGAGGGGATCACGCCTTACCTGACACGCTATGACAACGGCTGTCCCAATGCAGATAAGATGTTCGATGACGGAGGAAACTTTGACTGCATACAAAAACGCGCATATCTTGCGGATAATAAGGATGCGGATATTTTTATCAGTCTGCACTGCAACGCAGCAACAAATGACGGCTTCCAGGAAAGCGTCAGCGGTATCATGGTCATTGTCTCAAATTATCCGAAATACACCGACGAAAGCACAAGACTTGGAAATATGATAATAGATCATGTGACAAACGCTGTAGACCTTGACGCAAGGGGTGTTGAGCTTAATGCCACCGATGAGGAGCAGGGCTATTACGATGACGGCACACCGAAGGATAAACTTCATCTGCTGAATTACAATATTGAATACGGCAGACCCGCTATTGTTGTAGAACACGCTTTTATGGACAATCCCCATGATAATGCCATACTGAAGGATGATGAAAAGCTCCAACTCATAGGAAGGGCTGATGCAGACGCAATTGCAGAATACTATGGATTAAAGCTAAGACAGTAACCTGAATCCGTGAAACTCAATGGCGAAGATATAAAAAACCACAGTATTTATGAGTAGTTTTATACATTAACCGGAAATATCATGTTCACCGGAAAGGTGCATTTTCAGATTAGCTTTAAACCCTCAGATAAAGAAATACCAGATCTTAGCTGCTGCAGTCCGGCTATCTACAGGGGATAAGGAAGGTGGGTCCACCTTTTGACCCACCAAAGCAAAAAAACTAATGAAGCGTGACTCAGGGCATGAAAGCGGAACAGCGAATTCTTTTTATCCGCCCGCAGCGGAGATGTCAGTTTCACGGATTCAGGGATAAAATAACAAACGCTCCGGTGGCAGTATGCATATCCGGAGCGTTTAGTTTATTTATTTTTCGATGGCATAAGCCCGGCAGATCACAAATTCATTATGAAAAGCCGTTCAGGAGCCTTGACGGTCCGGGGGATCAGAGGTTGCCGTCACGCTTCTTTACAAGAAGGTCACAGTTTGCCTTGTCCATTGAATCAAATCTTGATGCGATAGAGGACATATTACCGGACTTAGAGGAATAGGGGATAGCATTATACCATGTCTGTGTTTCAAAGTAATTCTGCAGATCCTTATTAGTGAAAATATATCCGTTTCTTGCGTACAGTGTATTAAGCATCATCTGAGCATCGTTGGAGGTTATCATTGACAATTCGCCTCTGGTCAGATAATGATTGAGCATACTGCAAATAACATAGCCGTCAGCAGGATTGCTGTAGCTGAAATTATTTCTGCCGTAATAATATACATACCTGTCCGGTACATAATAGGATACATTACCGGTTGGCGGAGTTACATATATAATGGTTGTATTGCTGCCGTCACCATCAGAGGAAGAGGGGCTGGGTACAGGTTCGGTCGATACCTGACTTGGCTGTGCCACAGATACCTGACCGGGTTCGTCATCCGTCCTGACTGTGATGGGGACCTTTGCTGTAACAGAAGGCTGATCTCTGCGGAATACAGTGACCACACAAGTTCCGGGAGCTTTGCCGATAACATTTCCGGATGAATCCACTTCTACGATATTTACATCATCACATTCCCATACCAGATTACTGGAAAGCTCACTTCCCACATCTGAGCGGACGGACAGTAATCTTTTTTCTCCGACCCTGATCTTGCAGGAATCCGGACTTATGTACAGCGCGGTAATACCCTTGGAAGTCTCGATTTCCTGTACAGCTGACGGTATCGAAGAAACAACAACTTCCGATTGAGATTTTTCAGCAGGAGCCGAACCGCTGCAGCCTGCCGCCGTTGCAAGCATCAATGCAGCCACCAATGAAACAATAAATACTCTTTTCATATTGCGCCCTCCGTTCTTATTCAATAACGATCTGTCATCACGCATTATCCATGCATCTATATATCAATATTATACAATAATTGTAAACAAATGTCAATTCCCTTAAGCAGCGTCGACGCTGCACCCAAAATCGCGGGGGCAGATCTGACAAAGCTTTACTTTCGCTCTCGCGTGTTATACTTGGATGGGATGGGGAGACAAAAAAATTCCAAAGCCAGCTCCTACGAAAATTCCCAAAAATATTTTACACCAACAGCAATCCGCCGCCGCCGGCGTGCCGCCGGCGTGCCGCCGGTGTCGAAATCGCGGGGGCAGGTCTGTCAAGGCGTTACTTTCGTTCTCGCGTGTTATACTTGGGTGGTAATGGGAAAATGGAATTATCCCCAGTCGGCTCCTACGAAAACTCCCAGAATAATTTTACACTGACCGCCGGTGTCGTGATCGCGGGGGCAGGTCTGACAATGCTTTACTTTCGTTTCCGCGTGTATAGCTGGATGGTCGGGGGAATAATATTGCATAAACACATATCAGGTAGCCTTTGTGCAGAGTGTAAAGCGTAAAGCGCAGGGTAGGAGTAAAACCTGAATCTGTGAAACTCAAGGGCGACCTCCTTGTGATTTCCCCTTTTGATCCACCAAAGCAGAAAAAATAATGTAGCATGACTCAGGGCGTTAATGTGGAACAGCGGATTCCCCATTTTCGCGCCCGCGGAGATGTCAGCTTTCGGATTCAGGAAAAAATCAAAGAAAGACGAAAAAAGCCGATGAAATATTGATCCATCGGCTTTTTTCATGTCATTATCTGCGGTCTGATTCATTACTGAGCGCGCTTTTCCTGCTCCTGCTCATGGTTATAGAAATAATATCTACGAGGAAAATATTCACATTTTGACATCTGCTTTCCCTGTCAGTGATTTCTGGATATGCTTACGGGAGCTGTGGAAAATGACCGGCGGCAAAGACAGGAATATCCTTTTGAGCCGGCTGTAAACCGCTTGCGCAGTAAGTTTTCGCTTTGAGCCATGCCGGACGCAGGTGGCGGTCAGTACATCTCCGTGAAATATTCCGGACATAGCTGAGCGATCATTGCGCGGGTATTTTCTGCCCATGAATAATCGGACATATATTCGCCGCAGATAAACTCTGCTCTTCCGTGGGGATCCTCCAGATATTCGTAAAAATCGCAGGCAAGCAGGGTCGTATCCACAGCGCAGGCTCCTCTTGCGCGGATAAATACATCCTGCGCATCTATCGCTGTCAGCGCCTCTGTTATCATTTTCACCGAGCGTCTGAAAAGCTGTTTGACATTTTCATCAAGCAGCCTGTCATCCCAGATACGGCTGACTGCCTTTTCATAAGTGACAAACTGACCTCTGCTGTCCACGCACAGAGCAAAAAGCTCCTTTGCACGTCTGCCGCCGAAATTCACAGCCTTTCCGCATTTGAACACCTCGAATCCCCCGAAGGTCCTGACATTGAGTATCTCTTTTTTGAACAGTGTTTTCAGGCAGTACAGTATATCCTCCTCCAGATTGTTTTCACAGATAAAGCCGTCACATCTGTATTTGTACAACAGCACAGCCTGTGAAGTTTCTCTGCCTGAAAGTATAAGCCGGAGCTTGTCATTGTTTTTTCTGAGTGCGCGGATGATATCAATAAAGCTGACACCAAAATCATTCACCGGTATTATCACTGCTCCGGAGCGGATATTCTCCCATCCTCCGCTGCGGTCATAATATTCGACCTCCATTTCACAGTATTCCTTTCTGATCCTGTCGATAGTTTTTCTGAGCGTATTGTTGCTGCCAATTATTGAAAGCTTCACATTTATTCACCTCTCTTGTGACCTTTTTATATATTATAATACGGCATCGCAGCTCGCGTCAAGATTATTTCACACATTTTTTGTGAAAGTTATTCATCGGGATAAGTGAACAGTAACGGTTTATGAATGAAAGCAGGAATAAGCACAGAAACGAGTCACAGAGCCGGTTATCGGAGTGTCGCATATCCCACAGCATCAGGAGCGCAGAATGAAAAAACACCCCTTGATAAAAAAATGTGAATCACATTATATCGTTCCGCATAATGCCCGGCTTCAACATCAAAGCGCATCACAAAGCCTCTATGCAAATGATATATTCACATCGAAAACCACCGCATACAATAATAAAGTACCGTTTCCCAATAATTCTGCCCGTCCCTCAGCCCTCCGCACCTGATTCCCTTAACCCGCAGCTTTAAACTGAATCTATAAACTAATCACTATAATCTAATTCATTGATCAGAATTATCATTTTCACCGAAAGGGTACATTTTCAGATAATCTTTAAATCCTCAAAAAATACCAGCTCTTAGTCACTAAAGTCCGGCATACCAGGTGGGATAAGGAAAGGGGTTTCCACCTTTTGACTGACCAAAGCAGAAATAATAATGAAGCATGGCTCAAGGCAATAAAGCGGAGGAGCGGATTCGGGAGTTAT
>ONNU01000132.1 GCA_900319255.1 uncultured Eubacteriales bacterium | reverse complement strand
TAAGGAAAGGGGATTTCAAAAGGGGAGAACCTTAAGAGGGGGGCGCCAGCCACCCTCTTGTGGTTCTCCTCTTTTGTCCGCAGCGGAAATGTAAGTTTCACGGATTCAGGTATTAGTTTATAGTTTATTGTTACAGAGCTGCCAATTCAAATCTTCCGGCGCAGAAATATCCCGCCGGAGTATCAG
Source organism: uncultured Eubacteriales bacterium (assembly GCA_900319255.1). Classification (GTDB taxonomy): domain Bacteria; phylum Bacillota; class Clostridia; order Oscillospirales; family Acutalibacteraceae; genus UBA1213. The sequence goes on along the minus strand of ONNU01000132.1, from coordinate 9,726 downwards.
CTCAGACCCCGCCGACATCAATTCCCGATCCCTCATTCATAAAAGTTGCCAGTTTTTCTTGCTATTGTGCGAAATATGATGTATAATTATTATAATTGTAAATTCCGGCATCATCTTTTTTATATTTCTGTTACAGCAATATTTTTTTGATCTGATGATCTGGCAATTCGGAGGTTTTTTATGAAAGAATTCAGCTTGCTTTACCCCCAGGGGAAGGAACCGTCATATATGACTCTGGGAGATGAGACCTGCAATGATCTGTCTCTTGAATATATCTGCGAGCATCTGACGGATATCGAATATGAACAGAATATCATCAAAAGAATGATGATGAAGCTTGAAAACGATCCTGAGACGATAAGATACCGCTGTGATATTTTTGCAGATATACTTAAATTCCCGAAGCTGCGCAGCCGTATCAGGGAGCTGCTTGAACAGCTCGATTATCTCAAGGAGCTTGAAAAATCAGTAAAGGACAATACCGCCGCCCCTGTCTGGCAGCTTATCAACCGTCTGCAGGAGCTTGATGTCTATGTAAACTGCATTTCAGGCATCAATGAATCTCTCACGGAAAACGAGGTAACATCAACAGGTCTTATTGAGCTGAAGGAATATGTAAGCTCCGTATATAATGAAAGCGGCTTTGAATACCTGAATCAGGATATCAAGGAAATGATGGGCGAGATCGGTCAGATACAAAGTATATCTCTCGGTGTCAATCTTGACAATCATATGCGTCCTGTTGAGGTAGGCATCGTGTCCATCAATGATACAAAATTCACACGTCCCGGCGTTCTGGACAAATTCCTTGAATTTTCCTCCAGAAAAAGCGAGATACACGGCGGAAACTCCTTTGACGGCATGACAAAGATACACACCGTGGGAAAGACCGTCGGCGATGACCCGCTTATGAACAATCTCAGCAGGGTCGTCAATGAAATGCTGGGATCTACCGTAAAGCAGATCAAAAACAAGCTTTCAAGATACGTCAATATCAGCGGCTACAGCCTGACGAAGCTTATTCCAGAATTTATTTTCTATATCAGATGGGCTGAATTCTGCAGCAGGATCATGGAAAAGGGTCTGCCCATGTGCAAACCGGAGATACTTGACGCTGACAAAAACTATATGCTTGCAAAGGATCTTTACAATCTGAAGCTTGCTTTTCAGGTTCTTGCGGGAAAGGATATTGAGATCATCTGCAATGACTTTGAATTTTCGGAGGAACACGGCATTTACATAATGACAGGTCCCAACCGGGGCGGAAAAACCACCTTTACCCAGGCTGTGGGCATCATTTTCCTGCTGGCTCAGCACGGGATATATGTTCCGGCAGGCGGTCTTTCGCTGTCGCCATGTGACAACATATACACTCATTTCCCGGCTGACGAAAACCGCACGGTGAATTTAGGACGACTTGGCGAGGAATCCCAGCGTCTGAGCGAGATATTCACGGTTGCCACAGACAAAAGCGTGCTTCTTTTCAACGAATCCCTTGCCACCACCTCTTTTGCCGAGGGTCTTTACATAGCGAAGGATGTTGTACACGCTTTGCGTTTTCTTGGCGCAAGGACGATCTTCAACACCCATATGCATGAGCTTGCAATGCATCTTGACGTTATGAATTCCTATGAAGGAACCCTGAATGTCGCATCGCTTATCACCGGCATACACGAGGGAAAGCGTTCGTACAAGGTTTTCCTTGCCCCGCCTGAGGGTGTAAGCTATGCAAGGGACATTGCGGAGAAATACGGCGTTACCTTCGATCAGCTGAAACAGTCCATACTCACCGAGCCTGAAAAACCCGAGGAAGAGCAAGCTTCCGAGACAGCTGAAAAGCCCGAAAAAAAGACCGGCAGAGCTTCACGAGGAAGTAAAAAGAAATAAATGTCATCAACTTAGCAGACTTCCTCCCTGCTCCCCCTGTGAGCCACGCAGCCAGCACCCCGTTTCTTGCCTCCCTTGTCAGAGGGAGCATTATTCTAAAGTTGTTGCCATTGCTTTTAAGGTGATATGTCAATGTGTCACATTAACAATACATTAACGGATAGGTTTATCCCCTGACCCCTGAACGTGTATAATGAAAAATATACTGCTGCGCAATACCCGCAGTCATCCCCAGCTTTTCCGGTGATACCCCCGCAAAATCAGATGCCAGCGCCTTTTTCATCCACACATCTATAGGAAAAGCCTCCATTCTGTGCAGTCCGTACAAAAGCGTACATTCTGCCACCTTTGCCCCTACTCCTGTAATAGTCATCAGCTCCCTGCGGCAATCCGCAATGGGGGCTGTTTTCATTCCGGACAGATCCACCTCACCGCTGCTGACCTTTCTTGCAGCGTCGATTATGTATCTTGCGCGAAAGCCCGCTCTCAGCGGCGCAAGCTCCTCCGGCTCAAGCCCTGCCAGTCTTTCTGCCGGCGGAAAAGAATACGCGCCCCCGATATCATCGCCAAAGCCCTCGCAAAGCCTTGTGACGATGCCCTTTATTCTCGGGATATTATTATTCTGCGAAATAATGAATGAGCAAAGCGCCTCCCAGGGCTCCTGCGAAAGTATCCTTATTCCGTTGAGCTTTGCGGCTGCCTGTGAAAGCTCCGGGCAAAGCCTTGTCATTTCAACTCTGAGCTGCTCATAATCCGTGTCAAGATCAAAATATTCATTCCACAGGCTTTTCAGCGCAGCCTCGTCTGCCCCTTCGATTATGACCGTACCGCACTCACGGAAAAGCCGTAATTTTTTCCCTCTGACGATACCGCTGTATGAACCGTCAGCCCCCTCCTCCCAGCGGAAGCACTGACCGCATTCAAAGGTGTTTTTCAGATCAAAGGCATCTGCCGCCGCAAGCTCTGCTCCGCGGGCTGTTATTTTATATTCCATGCTTTTTACCTCCTATGTGTTTCTTATAAATCAAAGCATTTTCATTTTCCTCGTTCAAAATGCGGATCCTTCATTATCAGCACAGCCATAAGATAGACCGCCGTAAGCAGCAGCGTAAAATTATATACCGATCTCAGAAGCACCAGAAATCCCAGTATTCCCAGCGGTATGATAAAAAATACGCTGACGATATCCCGTATCAGCATTGCTTTTTTCGGCTCAAGCCTGCTGCAAAGTATCAGCAGCAGCGCCTGCCCTCCGTCCAGTGTTTCAGCAGGGAGCATATTGAAAAAGGCAAGAGTGAAATTCGCATTAACAAGCAATGTCAGCAGTTCGCTGTCCCTGAACCATATCTGCCCGGCTGTCAGGAAAAACAGACCCCACATGGTATTCATTGCAGCCCCCGCAACTGTCACAGCAAGCTCCTGCTTCATCCCCCTCAGCGCGCCCCTTTTATCAAGGATAGCTATATCAAAAAGGGTCAGCCTTATCCTGTCCGGCTTGCACCCGTAGCGGCGAAGCATAAGCAGATGACCCGATTCATGTATCACCACCGAAATAAGACAGGCAAGCACTGACATACTTCGGTCATATAATATCACAGCTGTCATCACTGCGGCAAGAGGGTAGCTGATCTCAAAAACTATCCCCCGAAGTCTAAGCTTCATCGCTGCTCTTTATACCGAGATAAGGCGAGGGAGCTGTGTTTTTCCCGTTAATTATAAGCTCGAAATGAAGCCGGGGACGCTGCGCATTTCCGCTCTGACCGGCAAGGGCTATCTTATCCCCCGCCTTTACCTTATCGCCTTTTTTCACAAGTGTTTTGCTGCATCCCCCGTACAGGGTGCAGATATCATTTTCATGGGCAAGGACAATGTAATTGCCCAAGCTGTCGTCCCTGCCTGCGATCCTGACCTCACCATCAAGGCAGGCAAAGATCTCCTCTCCGTTTTTTGCTTCAAAATCTGTTCCCTTGCTGTCATTACCGCCGGCGCTCAGAGCTGTCAGCTTTTTGAGCGGGGAGCGCAGATGGATATTTTTCATCACATCATCTGACGATTTACCGGAGATACTTCCGTTTATGGTGCTTTCCTCCTGAAAGGACACCTCATCCCTGTATGGCAGCAGGGGAAGCTTTGCATCTGTAAAAACGCTGCTGTTATAATTATCAAAAAACCAGGTTGCCGTCCATGCGTAGACCTCTCCGCCCATAAGCCTCACAAGAAGCGCTGAGACTATCATCAGAAGGCACACTGAAAGCTGAACTATGGTAAGAAGCAAGCCTCTGGTGTGTACACCTTTTTTAGCAGGTATTTCTTCTTCGGAATCTTCCATACTTGTTTCGGACATTTCCTGTTCATCAAAATTGAAATCAAAATCATTACCCACGCTTTCTTCCCCCCTGCTCTGACCCTTGCATCTGCATTTATCAAATTATATGCACAGCCCGGGGGAATATGCCGGTAAAAACTCATGGGCTGCCGCACTGCATTTTCCAATGCTTGTACGGCAGCCCGGTTTTACGGGATAAAGTCAATACCAGATCAGCGAAGCCTTTCCCCTACTCTCTCGAATCAAGATAAGCCCTGTATTCCTCAAGAGTCATATTAAGCGTGGTCATTTTTTTCGCATTTTCCTTTCCCACATATCGGAAATGTGTGGGATCAAATTCAAACCCTGTATATTTTTTCTTATTCTCCGGATATCTCAGTATAAATCCGTATTTCATGGAATTTGCCGCAAGCCAGTGGTATTCCTTTGTGTCAGCAAATGACGCGGAATCTGAAAACAGGACTGCAAGTCCGCTTTGCAGCTCGCTGTGATTTTCAGCAGGAACGGTCTGTTCCGCCTGCATGACAGCGTTTGTTCTGGTCATGCTTTCCTCCCTTTGCAGTCTGTCCACCTCAGCCTGGAAATTCTTATGCTGTATCTCGGCTGAAACATATCCGCATAAAAGCTTCAGTGAAAATCCCGCATCTGACGCTGCCTGCATAAGCTCCTCAAGGGACGGCTTTATGCAGCGGTCCACCTGAATGTTTTCATAATCCACAAGATCTGTCTTGTAATCTGAGGGCAGCGGGCTTTCGGATGATATCACAAGAAGAAGCTTGCTGTCATCAGCTGCGGCAGGCTGCTGGCTGCTGCTTTCTGCCGAAACGGAGGTATCGGCATTATGTACAATGCGGTTGAACTGTGTCAGCGCCGCCACCACTATCACTATCAGAACGGTTATTATCAGAAGCGGCAGGATCACCATTGCTCTTTTCAATCCCGGACTTGTTTCGCCCTCCGGAACAAATCGGCTGCTGCCAAGACTGCGGTGCTTGCTTATCTGATTTTTGCGAAGCGCTGTTTTGGCATACATCCTATCGTTTTTCTTCACTTTTTCACCATCCCTTTTTGAAGTTGAAAAATCACTGAACAGGCACAACGTCCTTCGTCATGCCTGCCCCATTGTTATTTTACCGTATTTCCCGCCAACCATAAGCACAGGCGGCGCTTCATCTGAGCAGCGTCAGCCGCCCAGCTCGATCATTTTATCTATACATTTTCTTGCCTGAGCTATCATCTCGGGAGACATTTCTATCTCCTCTCCCCCCTGACCCTTTACGCAGTCAAGAACCATGGGCAGGGTCGTGGATTTCATATTTTCGCAGATAAAGCCCTTTGAAAGCAGATAGAATTTTTTCTCAGGACATTCATACTGCAGATGCTGGGCTATACTGTTTTCTGTGCCGATGATAAATTCCTTTGCATCTGATTTTCTTGCGAAATCCATGATGCCGGAGGTAGAGCCTACATAATCCGCAAGCTCCGCGACCTCGGGACGGCATTCCGGATGTACCAGAAGCAAAGCTCCGGGATGCTTTTCCTTTGCGCTCACTGCCTGAGCCTTTGTGATCGCAGCATGAACGGGACAGCCGCCCTGGAGGAATTTGATATTTTTTTCCGGGAGCTGTTTTGCAACAAAGGAAGCGAGATTGCAGTCGGGGATAAAAAGAATGTTTTTATTTTCAATAGCCCCCACGATCTTTACAGCTGACGAGGATGTAACGCAGACATCACAGACCGTTTTCAGTTCGGCTGTGGTATTGATATAAGCTACCACAGTATAGTCGGCGAACTGTTTTTTTACATTTTCGATAAGCTCCCTGTCCATCTGCTCAGCCATAGGACAGCCTGCCTCCGGTGAAGAAAGAATGACCTTCTTATCCGGCGAAAGCATCTTTACCGTTTCAGCCATAAAGCGAACTCCGCACATTATGACCGTCTTATTCGGCACTTCTGCTGCAAGCTTGCTCAGCGCATAGGAATCGCCTGTAAAATCAGCGACCTCGACTATATCATGTGACTGATAGCTGTGGGCAAGAATACAGATATCGTTTTCTTTTTTCAGACGCATTATCTCGTCCTGCATTTCTCTTATGTTCATATTAACACTCCGATTTTTTAAGTAAGTCCCCGACTTCGCCCGGGACTAAGGCATATATGTAATAAAGTTGTAATTATGACAAGTTTAAAATGAATTTTGTCAAGTATACTTGACATATGTTATAAACTGTGCTAAAATAAATCATATCCGACAGGGCTTCATCCGTAAAGCTATTCCTCTTTTTTAAAGACAGCCTTCGGTGCACCGCAGATGGGACATATCCAGTCATCCGGCAGCTCCTCAAAGGGGATCAGCGGATCGCTGTATTCATATCTGCATATAGTACAGATATATTTTTCAGTCTCCTCCTCGATCTCCGGGACATAAGTCGGAGCATACTGAGGAGATTTTCCCTTGATAACATTCCTGTAGTAGGAATAGGTCATGGGAGTACCCTTGATCTTTTCGCTTCCTGCGACAGGCTCTGCGATAAAAATAGTATGGGTCACTGTTTCCACCTGATGCACCACCTTGCAGAGGAACCAGCAGCAGATATCCTCCTGAATGACAGGCGCTCCCTCACGGAGTATCTTATACCTGACATTAGCCAGCTTGTTATTATCGCGTCCTGAGGTATATCCCAGAGCGCCGATCGCTGAGCCGGAGGTATTTTCTGAAAGTACGCTTACGGTGAACTCTCCGTATTTCTTGATACATTCGTTGGTATAATTGTTATGATTCACGCTTACTGCGATTGTCATAGGAAGGGACGATATCTGCATAACAGTATTGACGATACACGCATTGGGTCCGTTTTGTCCCCTGACTCCTACGGCAAACATTCCGTATGAAAGAGAGGTCAGTATTTTATCGTACATATTAAGCTCCTTTCGACTGGCAACAGGCCAAAGCCCTACCGGTGATAAAATGGGAATAATGCTGACATATCCGCCTGTTATTCCAGGCAAAATACCATACTTATAATAACACAATTACGTCTGTTTTACAAGTTTTTTTATTGATTTAAGCATTATTTTTACAAATAATATCCAAAAATCCGCTGTTTTTTACTCATTCAGGTGAGTATCACTGTATTATTGCAGAATAATCACAAATTCTTAAAGATATCTGAAAAGCAAGTCATGTTCCATGTCCCGGAGGACAGGGGCAAGCAAAGCTGCCCCATACCCTTCCCAAATCACGGAAACAGATACAGCACCACCCCGTATATCACAGAAGCGATAGCTCCATAAGCTATAACAGGACCTGCGATCGCAAACATTTTTGCTCCCGTACCGGGCACAAGCCCCTCCGATCTGAATTCCATCGCCGGGGAAGCCACCGCATTTGCAAAGCCGGTTATAGGCACCAGCGTCCCGGCTCCTGCAAATTTTGCAAGATTGTCATAAAGCCCTAAATATGTCAGCGCAGCCCCCATAAAAACAAGGGTCATGCTGACAAGACAGGCGGAGTCCTTCTGAGAAAAGCCGATCAGCTTATAGAGATCGCTGATAAACTGCCCTATGCAGCAGATAAACCCACCCGTCAGAAATGCGCCGGCGGAGTCCTTAATGATATGACTTTTCGGCGTATGAAGATCCACCATTTTCGCATATTTTTCATTTGTAAGCTCCATAGCTCCACTCCCTTTCATTAATAATATTATTATTGACAGCCTGAGCCGGAATTATCAGCCGGGCATTATCTTTTTATTTTTCTTCGCCATGCCGATCAGAGATAAAAGGGTATGCCTCAGGGCAATAAAGCGGAACAGCCAGATTGGGGATTTATTCTTTATATCTATGCTTCTATTGACCGCCGACTTCTCCCAGGGCAGCGGCAAAGCCGCTGCGGACAAAAGCAGGATTACGAACAAAGTATAACTCAGGGCATGAAAGCAGAACAGCCAGACCACTTCAGCAGGCTCTTCAGCCATTCCTGATACCATAGAAAAGAGGAAACAAATTGAAAGAAATTTATCTTGATAACAGCGCCACCACAAGAGTTTGTGAAAGCGCCGCAAAAAAAGCGTATGAAATGATGACGCAGCTCTACGGCAATCCTTCCTCCCTCCATTCAAAGGGGCTTGAGGCTCAGCATGAGATGGATGAAGCCCGTAGAACGGTGGCAGCCTCCATCGGCGCAAAACCCGGAGAGATCTTTTTCACCTCCGGGGGCACAGAAGCTAATAATACCGCAGTTTTCGGCGCAGCCCACGCCCTGAAAAGACGGGGCAGCCGTATTGTCACCACAGCCATCGAACATTCCTCCGTCTATGAAAGTATGCAGCAGCTTGAAAAGGAAGGCTTCGAGGTCGTATATCTCTCCCCCGACTCCACCGGAAAGATCAGCCCTGATGATGTACGGAAAGCTATCAATAAAGACACGATTCTCGTCAGTATGATGGCAGTCAATAATGAGCTTGGCTCAGTCCAGCCTATAGGCTCGGTCTACCGCGCAATCGCCGCAGCAGGAGCGCCTGCGCTTTTTCATGTTGACGCCGTTCAGGCTTATATGAAAATGCCAATGATACCTAAAAAGCTGGGTGTCGACCTGATGACCGTCAGCGGACATAAGATACACGGCCCCAAGGGTGTCGGCGCATTGTATGTACGTAAGGGCGCAAGGATACTTCCGCTTCACTGCGGAGGCCTGCAGGAAAGCAGGCTTCGTCCGGGAACCGAGGCTTCACCGTTTATCTGCGCTATGGGCGAGGCTGTAAAATACAGTCAGCAGCATAACGTCGAAAGCATTGCGGAGCTTAACCGCTGTTTCAGACAGAAGCTTTCAGAGGTCGAGGGTCTGATCTTCAATTCAGACGAGGACTGCCTGCCCTATATCATCAACTTTTCGATACCGGGCTTCCGTTCGGAAACGCTGCTTCATTTTCTTGCCGAAAAGGGTATTTTCGTATCAAGCGGCTCAGCCTGCGCAAAGGGTCACAAAAGCCATGTGCTGGAGGCTATGAAATATGATGATAAAAGAGCAGATTCTGCCATCAGGATAAGCTTTTCTGACGAAAACAGCATTGATGAAGCAGATATTATTGTTCACTATCTTAAAATAGCTGTTTCAACTCTTGCAAGAAGCTGATAAGTGTGATAAAATCATCTTTGGATATTTTTTATGGCTGATCGTAAAATGCAGCGTTTATCCCCCGGATGAAAAACAGCGCTGCGGTCAGTTATTTACTATATTAAAGGGAGAAATTCAATTGAAAGAAGTAATTCTCATAAAGCTGGGCGAGATCGTTCTCAAAGGGCTCAACAGAAAGAACTTTGAGGACAGGCTTGTAAAAAGCATCAAATACAGACTTCATCGTATCGGCGCTTTTTCAGTCAGAAATTCCCAGTCTATCATCACGGTCACTCCCCTTGATGATAATGCGGATATGGACGAGGCAGCGGAGATCATCTCAAAGGTGTTCGGTATAGCAGCTTTTTCCCGTGCCTGCGCCGCAGAAAAGGATATT
>ONNU01000154.1 GCA_900319255.1 uncultured Eubacteriales bacterium | reverse complement strand
CAACTCTTAGTCATTAAAGTCTGGCTTGCCACGGGGGTTAAGGAAAGGGGATTGCAAAAGGGGGAAAACTCAAGGGGGGGAACCCCCTTGTGGTTTCCACCTTTTGATTCACCAAAGTTGAAATACCGATGAAGTATGGTTCAGGGCATTAAATCTGAACACCGGATTCGGGAATTATTCTTTACTTCCTGACTTCTATTGTTTGCCAACTTCTTCCAGTACAGCGGCAAAGCCGCTGCGGACAAAAGAGGAGAACCACAAGAGGGTGGCTGACGCCCCCCTCTTAAGGTTCTCCCCTTTTGCCTCACCAAAGTAGAAATAATAATGAAGTATCACTCAAGGCGATAAAGTGGAACAGCGAATCCCCTTCATCTCAGATCAAAGCCTCTCCCCTGCCTCATAATGTCACAGCAGCGGAGCAACAATTTTCATCACTGCTCCGAAAAGCTTGTTGAACAGGCTTTCATGCTTGATCGTGTCAAGCGTAACAAGCTCGCAGCTCTGGAAGGTGTAATCAAAATCCTTCTTTATATCCTTTATGCAGGGGGTTCCCGCCATATAGGTGGCGCATTCAAAATGATGATACAGACTTCTGTAATCAAGGTTGATGGTTCCTACAACGGCTTTGATATCATCGCTGAGGAATATCTTTGAATGAACAAAGCCGGGTACATATTCGTATATCTTTACTCCTGCCTGTGTCAGATATTTGTACTGGCTCTTTGCAAGTATCCATACAGCCTTTTTATCCGGTATCCCCGGAAGTATCAGCCTCACGTCTACTCCCCTTTCGGCTGCAAATCTCAGCGCGCTGGTCAGCTCGCTGTCAAGTATCAGATACGGGGACATGATATATACATACTTCTTTGCGCTGTTCAGGATGTCTGTGTAGACACGCTCGGCTATCTTATGATTATTCAGCGGGGATTCGCCGTAGGGAATGATACAGCCCTCCGCTTCGATGCTTCTGTCGTACTTTCCTAAATATGCCGAGAAATCCTCAAGCTTCTTCGGCGATGTATGAACATTCCACATCTGCAGGAACATCAGCGTATAGCTTTCAACAGCTGCGCCCTCTATCATTATGGCTGTGTCCTTCCAGTGTCCGAACTTTTCTACCTTATTGATATATTCATCAGCTAAATTGACGCCGCCGCAGAATGCCGTCCTGCCGTCTATTACCAGTATCTTGCGGTGATCCCGGTAGTTATATGATGATGTGACCACCGGCTTGATCCTTTCCCAGATCTTGCATTTTATGCCGACCTTCGACAGCCTTCTTGCATAGTCATGGGGAAGCTTCGCAAGCTCGCAGGTACCGTCATACATTACCCTTACATCAACGCCCTCCTGAGCCTTTCTTGTCAGTATCTCAAGAACTCTGCCCCACATATAGCCTTCCTCAATAATGAAATATTCCAGGAAAATGAAGTTTTTCGCCTTTTCAAGCTCGTCAAGCATCACAAGGAATTTATCCTGTCCCAGCGGGAAATACTTTATCCTTGCATTCTCATAGACCGCTGTTGTATTGTAGGTCGTCAGATATCTTGAAAGCGCCGCAGATTCAGCGTCTATGCTTTCAAGCTTTTTTACCGCAGCTTCAGTGCTGCTGATATAGCCTGAGCTGTCACGGGTTACTCTTGTGAGCCTTTTTCTGACCGTGCCGTGACCCATTTCAATAGTCGTCCAGACATAAAACAGCATTCCTGCAAGGGGTATGGCTGTTATCAGCAATGTCCAGGAAAGCTTCGCTGAGGATTCCATGGGACGGTTTATCAATGTGATGATAACAGCGATCTCAAATATCGTCTGGAACATGATAAGATACTCGTCAAGGATCTCGGAAAAAAACGACCATAATGTCGCCATCGCCAGAAGCTGCAGGGCTATCATCGTCAGCATCAGACCGAAACGGCTGAAAAAGAACGTAAAAAAGCTGCTTTTCCATTTTGACGCAAGCCTTACGACTCTTTCACGCCTTTCACGTCTTTCGCCGCGTCTTACGCCCCTTCGTTCCTTATATTTTTCGCTTATCATGCGCATTCTTTCAGTTTTTACCAAGGTTCAGCCACCTCCCTATTGCTTCGCCGCATTCACCGGCTTATATTTCCTTTCAGATTATTTTCAGTCTTTCTCTCACATATTATTCATTTTTCAGATTTTCGTTTTTATCATTCAGACATGGGTATCAAAGCTGAAATACACAAAACGGCGGGCGTGACTCAGACGCCCGCCGCCGGTTATCTGGAAGCAGATACTATTATCAGATTATTTCATAAGTACGCTCAGGATAACGCCTGCTGCAACAGCTGAACCAATAACGCCGGCAACATTCGGTCCCATAGCGTGCATAAGAAGGAAGTTTCCGGGGTTTTCCTCCTGACCCACCTTCTGGGAAATTCTTGCTGCCATGGGTACTGCAGATACGCCGGCAGAACCGATAAGCGGATTTACCTTTCCCTTTGTGAACAGGTACATCAGCTTGCCGAAAAGAACACCGCAGGCTGTTGCAAGACAGAATGCAAACAGTCCCAGTCCGATTATTCCGGCTGTCTGGAGAGTAAGGAATACCTTACCTGTAGCAGTTGCGCCAACGGTCACGCCAAGGAATATCGTGATGATATTCATAAGCTCGTTCTGAGCAGTCTTGTTGATTCTGTCAACAACTCCGCTTTCCTTGAACAGATTGCCGAGCATCAGCATACCTACAAGCGGCGCTGCATCCGGCAGAAGCAGAGCAACGATAACTACAACAATGATCGGGAAGAGTATTCTTTCAAGCTTAGATACAGGACGAAGCTGACCCATAACAACAGAACGCTCTTTCTTTGTTGTGAGAAGTCTCATAATAGGCGGCTGGATGATGGGAACCAGAGCCATGTAGGAATAAGCTGCAACCGCGATAGGACCTAAAAGCTGAGGTGCAAGCTTCGTTGTAACGAAAATAGCCGTAGGACCGTCTGCGCCGCCGATGATGGCGATAGAGCCTGCTTCCTGAGGTGTGAAGATACCCAGAGCTGTTGCAATGATAAAGGTAAGGAAAATACCGACCTGTGCAGCAGCGCCGAGAATAAAGCTTTTCGGATTGGCGATAAGCGGGCCGAAATCCGTCATACATCCGATGCCAAGGAAAATAAGCGGCGGGTAAATGCCGAGCTTTACGCCCTGATACAGATAATAGAACAGTCCGCCGTATTCTATATGGTTATAATATGTTACGCCATTAAGCACTGTTGTCGTATAAGTTGCCGGGTCAAGATGCTTTTCAATCATCTGAGCTTCGGTAAGCATTTCCGTAGTGGGCAGTCCCATAATTCCCGGGAAGAGATTCACAAGGCACATACCAAATGCGATGGGCAGCAGCAGAAGCGGTTCAAACTGCTTTTTGATCGCAAGAAACATGAGGACAAAGGATATGCCGACCATTACATAGTTTTCCCAGGACAGCTTGCTGAATCCCGATTCCTCAAACAGATGGCAGATGATCTGCCACAGCTGAGTCAAAATTTCCATTTAACTTTCTTCCTTTCTGTGTTGAAAATACCATTCAGATATTCAAGAAATCATTTCTAAGACGCAGAAGCTGTCAGAAGGGTCTTGTATTCTGAAGCGCGCCGGCTCTGCTCCATGCCGAGCGGGAGCTGCGGGATCTTTTGACAGCCTTGATGCGATGGGGCTTTTCGCCGTACATGGCATCAACAGCAGCAGCGATAACTGCGATTATCTCCGGCGGGATCTCGCCGTCGGTATCCTCGATCTCTTCTCTCGTCACCGCGCGCAGATCGGGCTTTTCCAGTTTCACGCTTTCATCAGCAGATCTGATCTCCTTCTTTTTCTTTCCTGCATTCTGGACGGTTCTGATGATCTTGCTGTATATCGTAACGATAGCGATAAGCAGCACAAGAACGGAAAAAACGACCAGAAAACCTGCAAGCAACAGGATAAGTGCCTGCATCATATTATCCATTTTCCTTCCCCCTAAAAAGATTCTTTCACAATATAACCCTGCCCCCATCCGCAGATGAACCGCAAAATTACACATATATAATTATTATAAACCAAATTCCATAATTTTTCAACGGAAAAACCGGTTTTTTTACAACTTATTTTACGCCGGCGTGCCGCCGGTGTCAAAATCGCGGGGGCAGGTCTGACAAAGCTTTACTTTCGTTCTCGCGTGTTATACTTGGATGGGATTGGGAAACAAAAAATTCCCTAAGCCAGCTCATTATCAAAGTCCCAGAAATATTTTACACCAACAATAGAGATTAGTGATTAGTTAATAATTAAAATTTAAAATTTGGAATTTGGAAAGTGGAATTGATATCAGTCAGGAATCAGGAGTGAGGAATCAAAAATTATAAAGAGGCTCGCATTAACGATTCTTACCTCTTTTTTCATTGAAGCAAACTCAAAGCCTCACCTTTCAGGGGAGAGGGACCGCACGCGCAGCGTGTGGTGGAGGGGTTTAAGCTATAACTTTATGCACAGTCTGCATTTCAAATTCCTAATTCCATATTCCTCATTCCTAATTCCTAATTCAATTCCAAATTCCACTTTCCAAATTCCAAATTTTTCTAACCACTGATCACTAAAAAACAAGCTATTTAGCCGACTGAGAAAGAGGTAGATGGGGGATTTTTGTAAAAAAGGGAAAAAATCTGAGTTTTGGTAACAAAAAAATAAAAAAAGTATGTCAATCTGTTACAAATGTGTTATAATGTACGGGTATAAATGCGGTATGTTGAATTACTATTATTTATATCCGGAAAGTGCGCGCTCCGGATATGCGGAGGTATGAAATGAGAAAGAACGGTTTGCTCAGGAAATTAGCTGCTGCTGCACTTGTTATGGCAGTTGCCTGCACGGGTCTGTGTACAGCTGCGGTGATAGAAAGACAAAATTTCAGCGTCAGCGCTGCTGCGGGAGATATTGAATATTCCGAAGGCTTCGGTTTCAGGGAAAATACAGAGGGCGGTTATTCCCTTTGCAGCATCGACCTTTCAGCCATGGATAATAACAGCATCATCATCCCCGATACATTTGCCGGCAAAGAGGTCAGCGCCGTAAGTACGGGTATTGCCGGAGCGCAAATCTCTGATAAGGTTTTCTCTCTTACAATAGGCAAAAATATAAGGACTATCGGGGAATATGCTTTTGACGGACTGAATATCGACAGCGTTTCGGTAGCTGATGGGAACGGATGCTTTCAGGTAAAGGAAAATATCCTCTATACCGGCGATATGTCAACCCTCGTTTACTGTCCCGGCAGCATTACAGGCAAAGCTGTAATCGTGTCAGGCGCAAGGAATATCCGTGAGGACGCTTTCTGCTCCGATACAATGGAGGAGATCTTTATCGGACGTGATATCGAGGAGATCCCGGAGGATGCCTTCATGCGCTGCACAGCTGTGAAAAAATTCAGCGTCAATACCAGAAATACCCATTTCAAAGCAAACAGAAGCATTCTTTATGATTTTGATATGACAACAGTCAGGGCTTATCCCAAGGCAAGAAGGGGCGAATATATCCTGCCCGCAACCGTTACAAGGATCGCACCCTATGCCTTTGCACATTCACAGGTGCTTTCAATTGATACGCTGGCAGTAAAGGAGATCGGCAGCTATGCTTTTGAGGGCTGTCCGAATCTCAGCTTTGTAAAGCTTCTGCCCGCAACGGAAAGCATGGGGGAAGGCGTATTCTCCGGATGCACCGGTCTTACGAGAGCTTCTGTCGCAAACGGTGTTCAGACCATCCCGGCGCAGACCTTTATGGATTGTACGGCTCTGACATCCCTGAGCGTACCCTCGTCAGTGGAAAGCATAGGAGTTGACGCTTTCAGAAATACAGCATGGCTTGATTCAAAGGCTGACGGCGCAGTCTATATCGGAAAGATACTTTATACATATAAAACAGCTTCAGATGCAGAGGCTCACCCTGTACGCAATACGGGAGCAGCTTCCTCTGCTGTAAATCTTACCGTCAAGGAAGGCACCCTCGGAATTTCTGACGGAGCCTTGCGCAATGCAAATCTCAAAAAGCTCATAATTCCCGCATCGCTTAAAAATATGGATATCAGAAGCATTTTCCCCTGCAGTAATGTCAGAGAATTCGTTGTAAACAGCAATAACGAATGGTTCAGCTCTTCGGGAAAGGCGCTTTTCAATAAGGATATGACAAAGCTCATATGCGTTCCGGGAATATATTCGGCAGACAGCTATTATGTGCCGTCTTCTGTTACAGAAATAGGCGATATGGCTTTCAGCTATAACAGCGATATCGAAAATATCTATATCAGCGAACAGGTCAGCACCATTGGAATTTCCCCCTTCAATAACGGCAATATCGACAGATCAGTCGTCTGCATGGAAGGCTCAGCCGCAGCAGCTGCCGCAATTGAGGATGATGTCAACCGTATCTATCTCGAAGCAGGCGTGATGATAAGCAGTACCCAGCTTACCCTCGGCATCGGGGAAGCAGCGGAGTTATATGCAAACGTCACTCCGGATATTGCCCGCAAAGAAATAACATGGAAAAGCTCAGCGCCCTCTGTTGCAAGCGTTGATAACGGAAAGATAAAAGCCCTGAAAGCGGGCACAGCGACTATCACTGCATCAGAGCCATCCGGAAAGAAAGCGACCTGCAAGGTCACAGTATGCCCGGCGCCCTCATCCGTAGCATTTTCAAAGACAGCTGTTACAGTAGGCGAGGGAGAAACCTATCTGATAAGCAGCATACTCAACAGCGGAAGCGCATCATATGTGATGAATTATACATCCTCTGATCCGTCTGTGGTTTCAGTAAAAGCCGAAGGATCAGACTGCCGCTTTACCGCTCATAAGACGGGCAGCGCAGTAATAACGGTGGAGACCTTCAACGGAAAGAAAGCGTCCTGCACTGTCACTGTAAAGGCAGCACCCGCAGGCATAACCCTCAGCCAGACACAGATCTCTATCGGCGTAGGGGAAACACGCACCATCAGCAGCACAGTTTCAAGCGGTTCAGCATCCGCCGAAAGAATATATTATTCCACAAATTCAGATACAGCGATGATAAACCCCACAAGCTGGAACTGCAGCTTTACGGGAGTTTCACCGGGAACGGCATATATCACTGTCAAGACCTACAACGGCAAGACAGCCCGCTGCAAGGTCACGGTAAAGGATCCGCCCCGCTTTGTAAATATGGATAAAAGCGAAATCACTATCGGCAAGGGTGAAGCAATGTCGCTTTCAAGCTCGCTTCTCAGCACGGAAGCATCAGCAACACGCACCTACAGATCAAGCAACAGCTCAGTAGTATCAATGACCAGAACCGACTGGACAGCAAGCTTTGTGGGTCAGAAGCCCGGCGCTGCATATGTAACGGTATCCACCTATAACGGGCAGGAGGATGATTGCAAGGTAACGGTAAAAAATGCGCCGGAATCTGTAAAGATCAGCAAATCCTCAATGACCATGAAGGTTGGACAGAGCGGCACGCTTTATTCATCCGTACCGGACGGCAGCGCAGCCAGCACGAGAACCTTCCGCACCAGCAACAGCAGCATCGTCAGGATGACAAGAACCAACTGGCAGGGCGAATTCACAGCAGTAAAGCCCGGAGTATGCTGGGTAACGGTACGCACCTACAACGGCAAGGAATCCAGCTGCAAGATAACAGTCGTGCAGTAATTGAATATCAGAATAACAAAAGGGCAGCCAGGCGCTGCTCTTTTTTGTTGCCCGGTGCGGTGGAAATTATAGTAAAATTTAGAATCAGGAATTATAAAAAAGCCAGCATTAACGATTCTTGCCCGGCTTTGCAGCGAGTGCGGCATCTTGATTCTTGCTTCCCCTTGTCAGGGGGGACAGCACGCGTAAACGTGTGGTGGAGGGGTCAGCGCCGGTGCCGGCTAACTATTAAAAATGAATATATTTGCAGCCCTGCTTTTAACATAATCCCGGATTCGATCAGGTTACAACTGCTGACGATAAATAAATGCCGATAGCAGCAGGCTCTTTCGTGTCAGGCTTTGGAATAATAACGAGCATCACGAGGGTTTTCTATATCTTTCTTTTTCTATTTTCTGTTCTTTTCTCAAATCCCTCGGAATGCTTGTGAGGTAGTGGCGATAAACTCAGTGTTCATCAGGTGTTCAGCAATCAAGAGGAAAGCCGTTTTCCCTCGTGATTCTTTGTGTATGTGATAGGAATTTACCGCTCGAACAAGAAGTTTATAGGGATCCGGAAGTTTTAGCTTTTGCACGTTCTGAATTTCTGATTCCCCACTCCTTATTCAATTCCAAATTCCACTTTCCAAATTCCAAAT
>ONNU01000131.1 GCA_900319255.1 uncultured Eubacteriales bacterium | reverse complement strand
TTAATTTAAGACGAGGTGTAGCTCAGCTTGGTGGAGCGCTACGTTCGGGACGTAGAGGCCGCAGGTTCGAATCCTGTCACCTCGACCAGAAACGCCCCCCACGCTTACGCTTGGGGGGCTCAAATAATAAATAATAAAGAATAAATAAAAAATAAGAATGAAGTCCGAGGGGCGTTTCTGTATTATTCGTTATTCTCTATTCACTATTCTTTATTCACTCAAAAGAAATTTCAGCGGTAAGAAAAACATTTTCAAATTCTCTACAGCGTCCGTATCATGCCGGGCGCTGTATTGCTTTATACTGATGCTCTTTCCATCCCGGCTTCTGCTGAGACAGCCGGAGGTAACGATGCATCTGTCAAAAAAGCAGATCTGCCGGAACAGAACAGCAGACGAAAAAGCCGCACTCCCGGAAGAGCGCGGCTTTTTTCTGCGGTCTGAGATCATCACTGCCCATAAGGAGTGTTCGGAGCGTAATTATTCTGTCCGTAGGGAGCGTTCAGATTGTAAGAAGATGGGGAGGGGGCGCTGTTGTAGCCGGTGTAGATCTGACTGGTGGATGAAGCGGGGGTGGAGTTGTCTGATACGCTCTGGATAAGCAGGCGCTGCTTTTCACGGGTAATGCTGATAAAGCTGCCCGTTATCATTACAATGCCCACTGCAAAGCCTATGATAATGAATTTATATGTATTTAAAGTCTCCCGGGTACTCATTTCATCGACTACTCTTGAAGGATCCTCCTTGCTGTAATAGACCGTCATTGTGGTACCGGGCTTGTTATTGCTTGTGGCATTATCGAGGGTAACGATATAGTATTCCCCGTCAACCTCATAAACAACATCGGCAACATAATGTCTGACCGTGGAATCATACCGCAGATCATCAACTACGCCCTCTACAGCAACAGCATTTTCCTTGCTCTGCTCAATATCATCCTGAAGCAGACCGGCACCGTAAAAGCTGATGATATTGAATATTATCAATATTCCTCCGATAAGAAAGAGCACAACTGCTGTGACAAGATGGCCTTTCTGATTATTTTTCATTTTTTATCTCCTTGAAAAAAGTCTGCGTGATATTCGTTAGAGGAATCTCACGCAGACTTTCTTTTGTCCGTTGTCAGGATAATGAATACTTTTCAAATCCTGCGTTTTTCATTGAATAGCTGAAATACTCATCGTTTGTCATATCATGAAAATATGAAGAAAGCACCCTGCATACTCCGCCGTGACAGATCAGCAGAAGGTTTTTCCCGGGATATTTCTCTTTCAGCTCATCAAGCAGCGGATATACTCTTGCTGCTACCTGCATCATAGATTCTCCGCCGGGATATCTGAATGCAAAATTACGCTTGTTTGCAAGGAACCCGGGGTTCTGTCTGTCAACACCCTCATAGATGCCGTAATTCTGTTCGATCAGCCGGCTGTCGGTCTGAACCGGGGCTTTGCATATCTCCGAAACGATACGGCTTGTCTGCACTGCCCTTATCATAGGAGAGCTGATTATCAGGTCTATTTTTTTATCCCTGAGCTTTTCCGCAAGCTCTCTCGCCTGCTGCATACCCGTTTCCGTCAGCGGCAGATCAGTCCTTCCGCAGACCTTATTCAGGGTATTCCATTCTGTTTGTCCGTGTCTTGCAAATATAATATTCATCCGATATCAGTCTACCAGCTCCGGCTCGAAGCTTTCCTTCCAGGGCAGACCGAATTTATTGAGGTCGTCCATAAAGGGATCCGGATCAAATTCCTCGATATTGTGAACGCCGGGCTTATTCCATTTGCCTGTGAGTATCATTGCAGCGCCGATCATTGCCGGAACGCCGGTCGTATAGGAAACAGCCTGAGAGCCGACCTCCTTATAGCATGCCTCATGGTCGCAGACATTATAAAGATAATATTTCTTATCCTTGCCGTCCTTTTTGCCGATGAATATACAGCCGATATTGGTCTTACCCTTGGTTCTGGGACCGAGAGAAGCGGGATCCGGAAGCACAGCCTTGAGGAACTGGAGCGGAACTATCTGTTTGCCCTCGAATTCAATAGGCTCGATGGATGTCATGCCGACATTTTCAAGACATTTCAGATGTGTAAGATAGCTCTGTCCGAAGGTCATGAAGAAACGGATGCGCTTTATGCCCTTGATATTGAGAGCGAGGGATTCCAGCTCCTCGTGGTGGAGAAGATACATATCCTTTTCGCCGATTTCCGGGAAGTTATAGACGCGCTTTATCTCCATAGGCTCAGTTTCCACCCATTTGCCGTTCTCGATATAGCTGCCCTTGGCGGAAACCTCACGGATATTGATCTCGGGGTTAAAGTTTGTAGCGAAGGGATATCCGTGATCCCCTGCATTACAGTCAAGGATATCTATATAATTGATCTCATCGAAATGATGCTTCATAGCGTAAGCACTGAATACGCCGGTAACGCCCGGATCAAAGCCGCTGCCTAAAAGTGCTGTGATGCCAGCCTTTTCAAAGCGCTCACGGTAAGCCCACTGCCATTTATATTCAAACTTAGCTGTATCAAGGGGCTCATAGTTAGCGGTATCTACATAATGCACCTTTGTTGCAAGGCAGGCGTCCATAATAGTAAGATCCTGATAGGGGAGAGCCAGGTTGACAACAACATCCGGCTTGAAATCATTGATAAGAGCGATAAGCTCATCAACATTATCAGCATTTACCTGAGCTGTTGTTATTTTTGTTTTGCCGCCGTCAAGCTTTTCCTTGAGAGCGTCACATTTGGATTTTGTTCTGCTGGCGATGCAGATCTCCTCAAATACATCAGGGTTCTGGCAGCACTTGTGTATACAAACGCTTGCAACTCCTCCTGCGCCGATTATCAATGCTTTTCCCATTATAATTACCTCCTGTGAAAGCTTTTATTTTTCAGTTATTATGATATTCTCCCTCCATAAGCTGTTTTGTGACATATGTAGGAAGTGCAAAGCAGCCCTTATGGAGTCTTGTATTATAATATTCGGTATCTATCCCGAGTCTGTTCCATGCGCCCTCGTCAAGGTCATGTACGGGATGATATTTTTTCGATGCAAAGCCGAAAAGCCAGTGCCCCGAGGGATAGGTGGGGATATGAGCCTGATAGACCTTGCAGATGGGGAAGAATTCAACGATCTTTCTGTGAGCCTGCCTCATTGCTCTTGAATAGGTTTTATAGTAGGGGCTTTCATGCTGATTCACAAGGATACCCGTATCATTGAGAGCCTTGAAGCAGTTTCCGTAGAATTCCGTAGTAAACAGACCTTCTCCGGGGCCTATGGGGTCGGTGGAATCCACGATGATAAGATCATATTTATTTTCAACGCCCCGTACAAAGCGCAGTCCGTCGTCTATATGGACATGAACTCTGGGATCGCTGAGCTTACTTGCCACTGAGGGAAGATATTCCTTGCAGGCATCAATGACCATCCTGTCGATATCCACCATATCAATATTTTCGATGGTTTTATAACGTGTAAGCTCCTTTACCGTTCCGCCGTCACCTGCGCCGATGACAAGCACGTTCTTTATTCCGGGATTGGTTGCCATAGGAACATGGGTTATCATTTCGTGATAGATAAAGGAATCCTTTGTTGTCAGCATTATCCTGTCGTCAAGCACAAGAACATCACCGAATTCCGGGGTGCTGAAGATCTCGATACGCTGAAATTCCGACTGAGCGCTGTATTTCTGTTTATCACAGCGAATAGAAAAGCGCACATTCTGTGTCTGCTCCTCTGTATACCACATTTCCATTTTATCAGACCTCCTTTGGGGTTTATTTTATTTCTTTTTGTTAAATCAGAAAAATGTATTCTTTACACAGCTTTCTCCGCTGAGCTTCGTCATTTTTTCGCTGCGCTTTGAAAATGACTGGGTTGGGGGAGTTATTATTTATTCTTTTATCAGCCTCCCTCCTCGAGGAAGGTGTCACGTATCTGCCTCCCTCCTCGAGG
>ONNU01000129.1 GCA_900319255.1 uncultured Eubacteriales bacterium | reverse complement strand
TGTATATGGCCATTGAATTGCAGGGTTGAACTGCCCATATATGAAATATCAAATAAACTGCTGCAGTTTCCTGTCAGAACAACTCCATCTTCTACAATAAGCTTTTCTAATTCCGAAACGTAAGGGTGCTGAATATATGAAGGATAGATTTCATTTTCGCTTAAATAATTTTCAAGTGCTGCTGTACATTCAGCTCTGACAGCTTCTAATATCGATGAATTATAATATCCGCTTTCCAGCTTAAGAACACGGTTCCCGGTATTTTCGTCATGATCAAAGGAATAGGTCCATTTCAGTTCGGTACTCTTTATCTGATAGGTTCCGGCTCCGCTGAGGACTGCATACCTGTTTCCTCCGGAGACTATTTCATCAGAACCGGTTTTTGTCCAGCCGATCACTGCAGTTTTTGAACCATTGGTTGTATATGTATTATTGAGAGACATATCCTCTGTTATCGGGAAATTATCAGACAATGTAAGCTTTTCAAGCTGTACATTACTAAAAAGACCATAAGGATCATCTTCACAAGCCGAGGAATCAAAAGAACTGAGGTCAAGCTCCTTCAGCGAAGTACAATTTTCAAATATACGATTGAGGTTTTTGACATTTGATGTATTAAAGCCAGTCAGAACAATGCTCTCAAGCGAACTACAATCGCTGAACATGGAACTGATGTTTTCTGCAGCGGCGGTGTTAAAGCTGCTGAGATCCAGGGTCTTAAGAGCATCACAGCCGCTGAACATTGACGAGAAATCAATTACATTTGTCGTATTAAAATTATTTCCGAAATCAAATGCTTCAACAGAGTCACAATTGCTGAACATTCCACCCATATATTCCGCTTTGCCTGTATTAAATTTTGAAAAATCAATATTTGTCATTGCCGAACAGTTCGAGAACATAGAGGAAAAATCAGTGACGTTGGATGTATCAAAGCCATCGCCATATACTATTGTTTCAAGTAAAGGACAATAGGCGAACATACTTGACATATTCACCGCAGCAGATGTATCAAGCCCGCTGATATCAATTGTAGTGAGGTTGGAGCAGCCATTGAACATATACGACATATCTGTAACAGCGGATGTATCAATATTCCCTAAAGTCAGGGTTTCAAGACTGCTGCAATATCCAAACATATTTCTGAGATTTGTTATACCAGAAAAATCAGCTTTTGAAACATCTATTGATTTGATACCATTAAGGGAATAGAAAAGTCCGGAATAACCAGAGCCCTTACTGGAAAACTTGACAGCGTCAGACTGAGCAACGATCTTTGTTATCTCCGGGTGTGATATTTTTTCATAGTCAAGAATACTCTTGACAGCGCCTTCCTCATAGTTTCCTCTGATCAGAGTCAGTGTATCACCATCTACAGAATACTCGATACCTGTGCTCTCTTTATTAAGATTAAATGTACCTGAATAGCTTGAGCTGAAATAGGTCGTCGCAGACCCGGAAGCATATAGGATAGTTCCCGGAGTCTCTACATTATACCAGCCGGCATAAGTATATTTCATATCGCTTGAGGTACCTTTATTCCTCAGCTTAGCATTATCATAAATAGAGAATCCGTTTGATTTTGTAAAGGAAGTCAGACCGCAGCCGCTAAGCATATAATTCTGGTTATTATACGATAAACCTGTAAACCCTGAAAAATCAAGATAAGAAAGCTTAGAGCAGTTATAGAACATATATGACATAGTGACAGATGATACATTTGCTGTCATTTTGCTGATATCTACAGCTTCAAGATTTTTACAATCATAGAACATAGAGTTGAAGCTTGTGACCTTTGATGTATCAAATTTGTCTCCGAGATCAAGTGTTTCAAGCACATAATCATCTTCAAACATATAGCCCATATCCGTAACATTTGATGTATCAAATTTATCACCGAGAACAAGTGTTTCAAGCTTATAGTTACTATTAAACATATGCTTCATCGTTGTAACCTTTGATGTGTCAAAGGAAGAACCCAGATCAATAGAGCTGATGCTCCTCAGATTAGAGAACATATAAGACATATCTGTTACATTTGATGTATCCATATTACCCAGCTTCAGAGTAGTAAGCTTTGCATTGAATTGGAACATATATTTCATTGAGGTAACGGCTGAGGTATCCACATTTGATACATCAATTTCCTCGGCATTATAATAGCTGCTGAACAGACCTTCACAGTCACCCTGTAAAACAACACCGGGTAAAGCAACGATCTTCTTGATGCTCTCCTTGTCATCGCTGGACAGATTCAGTCTTGGGTTAAGATATGTACCGGGATTGATCGTAAGAACGCCATCAGCAAGGGTATAATCCAGATAAGCAATCGAATCAAGAGCGTTGACAGTTATCGAAACAGGGACAATATCTGCAACTGCACCGGTAGCCGATACACCGCCGACAAGCGTCAGCACAAGAGCAGCTGCTATGACTTTTTTCATGCATTTACTAAACTTATCAGACATTTACATTCCTCCATTCATATTATTAACAAGACAAGTGAATTTAAGTTTTGTGAGTAAGCAAAATTGAAAATTCACCACTTTCACTTTTGCAGTAAAAGTTCTTACATACGCCCTCAGTATACCATTTTTTGCTTATTTTTTCAATATTATTAATTAAAAATTTATTAAACAATATGTATAATTTTTCATTTACATACAAAATAAAAAAAGTCTGATCGGGAGATCAGACGCAGAAATAGTATTTAAAACATATTTTATCCCCGACACATAAGTGACGAGGCGTTTTCACAAGGTACTGAAAAAGATATATTTTACAATATAGTGTTAGACTCAAACTCGAGCATTTTTATTAAGCTTTGGCGGCTTGCCGACAAAGCTTACCACTATTATTAATTTTTCAGTCTTCAGTTTTCAGTATTCATTTAGAAAATCCTGTTTTACTTAAGACTGAAAGCTTAAAACTTAAAAATGAATAATACAGAAGCAAAAATCCTGCCACTTTCGTGTCAGGATTTTCGTTTCT
>ONNU01000325.1 GCA_900319255.1 uncultured Eubacteriales bacterium | reverse complement strand
TAATGTATGACTGAGAGCATGAAGGTGTAACAGCAGATTCCATTTATCCCCCCCGAGTTCGCTCCACATGGGAAGGTTTACTGTGTTTTTGGCTCCTGCCCAACGCGCGGATATATGAAATAGTGACAATCCAGAATTTATCCCTCAGTGATCCGGATTTTTAATGCTGAAGTAACTGACAAAAATTTTCTTGGCTATAATTCTGCAAGCATGATTGAGTAAAGCAAAAATAATGATGACGTTCACTAAAATTTTTAAGTTTTCAGTTAGCCGGCGGCGCTCCAAATGTGCTTCTGATGTCAGATACTATCATTTCGGAAAGTATCTCGTATTTCTTTTCGGATAATTCGCTGCGGAGGAAAAAATACAGATTGAAAATTATGTAATCAAGCCGGATGTCGTTTTCTTCGGTGCGGGGGATCCTATCAAGTGAATATATCCGCTCCTTAAGCGCGTTACCTATGAGCTTGGGGATCATCATTCCGCTGTTTGTATCGTTCTCTGCGCTTCCGGCTCTAAGAACGTTCATGCAGATGCCTGAGCTTTCATCACGGGCAGCCTGGTACAGATGAAATATAAATGCCTCCGGCGCATCAAAGAATTCAGAAATGAAGCTTATCCCTGTCACGCATTCGTCTATACGCTCCCGGATGACCTCGGCGTACAGCTCGTATATGTCTTTATAATGAAGATAAAAGGTGCCTTTGTTGATCTCGGCTGTTTTTGCAAGCTCTGTGACCGTTATTTTCTTCAGCTCTTTCTTCTCGAGAAGCTCCATAAATACCTGTTTTATGCGTTTTTTCGTCTTGATTACCCTCAGATCTGTCTTTCTTTCCATGCTTACCTCATATAATAATCAACTTTTGCCCGAATGCGTTGATTATGCAACCATAACTAATAATCGACTATTGAATAATTAACAGCCGTTGATTATTATTGTAGTGTGTTTATAATTGAATGTCAAGGGATTTTTGTTGGTTTATGGTATATTCTGGCAAATAAAAGCTTAAATACAAGAAGAAGGCTCGCTGCTTTTTTCAGCCGGTCAGTGATCGACGGAAAAATTACGGGCAGCGGCAAAATCAGTTTGTGACAGCTTTTTGCCGGATAATTGAGAAGGAGAGAAAAATGGAAAACAGTATTATTAAGGTTGGAATCGACGTGGGTTCCACAACAGTCAAGATCGTTATTACCGATGATGACAAAATTCTGTTTCACAAGTATATCAGACATTTTGCCAAGCAGCGTAAAAGCATTATCACTCTTCTTGAAGAAATAAGACCTGTTGTCGGAAGCAGAAAATTTCAGGTCTGTATGACAGGCTCAGGCTCGAGAATACTTGCAGAAAAAACAGGCGTCCCCTTTACTCAGGAGGTCGTCGCAAATTCTCTTGCGCTGAAAAAGAAATATGACCGCATCGGTACGGCTATCGAGCTGGGCGGTCAGGATGCAAAGATCATTTTCTTCCGTGAGGATGACAACGGCGAGCCTGTTGTCTATGATATGAGGATGAACGGCAGCTGCGCAGGCGGCACAGGCGCATTTATTGATGAGGTAGCGGCAGTTCTTGATATCGAGGACTGCAATATGAACGCTCTTGCCGAAGAGGGTACCAGCGTTTATGATATTTCAGGGCGCTGCGGTGTTTTCGCAAAAACCGATATCCAGGCGCTTCTTAATCAGGGCGTAAAAAAGGCGGATATCGCCCTTTCAAGCTATCATGCTATTGCAAAGCAGACCATAGGCGGTCTTTCCCAGGGTCTTGAGATAAAGCCCCCGGTTGCCTTTGAGGGCGGACCACTGACCTTCCATCCGAGACTTGGCAGGGTCTTTGCAGAGCGTCTGCATCTGAAAAAGGAGGATATACTTATCCCCGAAAATCCTGAAATAATGGTGGCATACGGCGCAGCCCTCAGCATCTCTGAGATACACGGACAATCTGCTATGTTCGGTGTGGATCAGCTTATTGAAATGATGAAGTCCGTGAATGACGAGGACAGCGGCGCTCATGAATCAGGTATGCTTTATTTTGAAAATGAAGAAGAATATAACGACTTCCTGAAAAGAAACCCCCATATGGAAGCCCCCTGCTATACGCCGAAAAGCGGTGAGACCGTCAAGGCTTATCTCGGCATTGATGCAGGCAGCACCACAACAAAGCTTGTCCTGATGAATGAAAAAGAGGAGATCATTGACTCCTTCTATTCATCAAATGAGGGCAATCCTCTTAATGTGGCAAAGAAGGCTTTGCTTGCGATGTATGACAAATACAAAAAGGCAGGCGCAAAATTAGAAATCGTTGCTGCCGCTTCCACAGGCTACGGTGAATTCCTTTTCTCCAAAGCTTTCAGGACTGAGGCTCATATCGTGGAGACCGTTGCCCATTCAATGGCAGCAGCTAAATTTGTGGATAATCCAAGCTTTATCCTTGATATCGGCGGACAGGATATGAAGGCTATCTGGCTGGAAAACGGCATTATCACAAATATCGTTGTAAATGAAGCCTGCTCCTCAGGCTGCGGGTCGTTCCTTGAAAATTTTGCTCAGACACTTAATATAGAAACCAACGATATCGCAAAGCGCGCATTCCAGTCTGATACTCCCGCCAAGCTGGGCAGCCGCTGTACGGTATTTATGAACAGCTCCATCATCACAGAACAGCGCAACGGCAAACAGCCCGATGATATCATGGCAGGTCTTTGCCGCTCTATTATCGAGAATGTATTTACAAAGGTTATCCGTGTTCCCAATATTGATTCTCTCGGAAATAAGATCGTTGTTCAGGGGGGAACCTTCCGTAATGACGCTGTGCTCCGGGCAATGGAGCAGTATGCGGGCAGAAATGTTATCCGCGCGCCGTATCCGGGACTGATGGGTGCTATCGGCTCTGCGCTTACCGCAATGGAGGAGGCTCAGAAGCCGGAATTCAAAAAGACATTCCTTTCATATCAGCAGCTCAAGGCTTTCAGCTTCAGGCAGGAGGCTAATTCCCCATGCCCCTACTGCACAAACCACTGCAACAGAACTATTCTGACCTTCTCCACCGGAGAAAGCTGGGTAACGAATAACCGCTGCGAAAAGGGTGAGGTTTTAGGTGATCCCAAGGACAGCAAGACCCGTGACAAAATAAAGGAGCTCAACGACAAGAGCAATAAGCCTGTAAATATGTTCGAGGTCAGGAAAAAGCTTCTCTTCAAGGAATATCCCTATGAGCAGCTTCTTGAAAAGCAGAATGTGGTCATCGGTATGCCGAGAGTGCTTTATTTCTGGGAGGGTATGCCCTTCTGGAGCACGCTCTGGAAATCCCTGGGCTTTGATATCAGGGTCTCCCCCATCAGCACAAGAAATATTTACGAAAACGGTATCCATGCCGTTCCCTCAGATACAGAATGCTTCCCTGCAAAGCTGACCCACGGTCATATCAGGGAGCTTGTAAAAATGGGCGTTGACAGGGTGTTCATGCCTATCATAGTAGTAATGCCCTCCGAAAATCCGGAGAAAACCAGCTTCTCCCGCTGCGCTCTTGTCAAGGGCTACCCCATCGTTATACAGAATTCCGACAACCCATATAATGAATTCCATGTAAAATTCGATAACCCCTATTTCTACTGGTATTCCGTCGAGGACAGAAAAAAGCAGATCTGCGAGTATATGCAGAAGGAATTCGGAATTGACCCGGAAATAAGCAAAAAAGCGGTTGAATTTGCAGAAAATGCGCAGGCTCAGTTTGACAGAGAGCTTAAAGAAAGAGGTCAGAAGCTTATCGACGATGTTACAAGGGAAAATAAATTTGCTGTCGTAATGGCTGGCAGACCTTATCATAACGATCCTCTTGTAAATCACGAGCTGCCTGAAATGCTTGTAAACATGGGCGTACCTGTGCTTACGGCTGACAGTATCCCGGAGCTTGGAAAGGTCGAGCTGCGCAAATCAAGAATAGATATCGTTAATAATTTCCACGCAAGAGTCCTCAGCAGCAGCATCGTTGCCGCTAATAACAGGAATCTTGAATATATCCAGATAGTAAGCTTCGGCTGCGGACATGACGCTGTTCTTTCAGATGAGGTCGTGCGCATGATGAAGGAGATCAGCGGCAAGGCTCCCCTTATCCTTAAAGTAGACGAAAGCGACGCTCAGGGACCGCTCCGCATCAGAGTGCGCTCATTCATCGAAACCATCGAAAGAAAGCGCAGGATGAATATTTCCTCAGAAATAAGAGAGCTGCCGGATCCCTATCCTGTAAAATATACAAAGAAAGAGAAAAAGGAAAAGATCGTTCTTATCCCCAACAGCTCCCATGCCTTCTGCCAGATAATGACAGCCTCCTTCCGCACACAGGGCGTAAAGGCTGTACCCCTTGAGGTAGGCAGAGAAGAGGCGATACGGCTGGGCAAAAAATATACTCATAACGATATATGCTTCCCGGCGCAGATAGTCATAGGCGAGATCCTCGGCGCTCTTGAAAGCGGAAAATACGACAAAAACGAGGTCGCTGTGGGCATGGCAAAATATCTGGGCTGCTGCCGTCTCCCCCATTACGCAACCATTCTGCGCAAGGCGCTTGACGATGCAGGATATGCGAATGTTTCCATAATGACCAACGACGATGTGGATCTTCACCAGCTGCATCCGGGCTTCAGAGTAAATATGTGGACTCTTCTGAATGTCACCCTTGCTCTGCCCATGATAGATACGCTGGAGGAGATACTGCGGAAGATACGTCCATATGAGCTTGAAAAGGGCAGCGCAGACGCGGCGTTCCTGCAGGGCATGGAATATCTTTCCGACGGCATTGAAAAGCACGGCGCTGTGGGAGCAGTAAGAGGCTTCAAAAAAGCCCTGAAATGCATGAGAGAGGTCAGATACGATAATTCAGTCCAGAAGCCGAAGGTGCTTATCGTCGGCGAATACCTGCTGAATTTCCATCCCGGCGCAAACGGTGATATCGAGCAGTATCTTGAAAATAACAATTTCGAGATCATCGAAGCCAAAATGACCGATGTTATCCAGAAATCATATTTCTGTCAGCGCAAGCAGATCAAGGAGTTCGGGGTAAAAAGAGACCGCAACACCAAATTCTGGTCAAAGGCTGCGAATATATTCTTCAATATGACGCATAAATACATCGACTTCCTTGCAAGAAAAGAGCCGCTTCACGAAAAGAGTGTGCTTATGGATGATCTTTCAGTTGACAGCGATCCTATCATCCATCACACCTTTGACACCGGTGAGGGCATACTGATACCGGCAGAGATCATACATCATGCAAAGCACGGCTGCAAGAATTTCGTAATACTGCAGCCCTTCGGATGCTTACCCAATCACGTTATCGGAAGAGGCGTAAGCAAGAGGCTGAAGGAGATGTTCCCGGATATTGAATTATTACCCCTGGACTACGATCCTGACGTAAGCTTTGCAAATATCGAAAACCGTTTGCAGATGCTTGTTATGAACCAGAAGGTATAAATAATCAGGCGGGTGTGTGAAATCACGCCCGCCCAAAAATAAATACTGAAAACTGAAAAACTAATAATGAGATGTGGAGAATTGCTTCTTTCTTTACATCCCGGCTTCTGTCAGTTTTTTGGTTTTCTGCTCAATGCGCAATAGAACAAAAACAACCCCTCCAATAAATCCGGAGGGGTTTTCTTTGATCTATGAACAATAAACTTTGATATATAAACTATAACCTGAATCCGTGAAACTCAAGGGTGAAAAATAAAAAAACAACTCTTAGCCGCTGAAGCCCGGCTATCCACAGGGGATAAGGAAAGGGGTTTCCACCTTTTGACTGACCAAAGCAGAAATGCCAATGTAGTATGACTCAAGACACCAAAGTGGAACAGCGGATTCCTTTTTCGCGTCCAACGAAAATGTCAGCTTCACAGATTTTACTAACCACTAACCACTAATCTAAATTCCACGCACCTCGCCCATAGCCTTAGAAGCCTTACGGATAAGCTCTGCTATCTGTTCGTTCGTGTAGTCCGAGCTGTTGATGCAGAGGTCATAATTCTTTGCTGATTCCCATTCCATGCCGGTGTAATATTTGACATATTCGCTGCGGTGCTTGTCGATATCACGCACCATATTCTCAGCATCAGCTCTTTCAATGGAAAGCTTCCTCATGACATTCCTTACACAATACTCATCAGGCGCCCAGATAAACACCCTCAGAAGATTATGCCCGCAATCCTTCAGCGTATGATTTGCGCAGCGTCCTATGATGACACAATCGCTTTTTTCTGCAAGCTCACGGATCATCTGCTGCTGATATTTGAATACATTTTCTCTTGATTTGAAGCGGCGGCTCTCCGGCGGAATGTTTTTCGATGCAAAGGTGGTCAGCTTTTCAAAAAAGCCGGGCTTTACATTTTCATCATGCATCGAAAAGAAATTCGGATCGAGTCCGCTTTTATCGGAGGTCAGATATATGATATTACGATCATAATAAGCTATGCCCATTTCTTTGGCAAGCTTCTGTCCGATGGAGCGTCCTCCGCTGCCGTAGCCGCGGGCAATTGTTATAATATTATTTCCCATGATCTGTCCCTCCGGTGAATAGAATCTGCGGTCAGTCCTGCGCTTTTATCACAAAGCTGCGCCTGACCTTTATCATATTTTACATTTTTATCCATTAACAGTCAATACTTATAACAATTTTTTTATAATTCTTTTTAATTTTTTGGATATTAAGGATGCTTTTGCTGTTTGTGAGGCAAAGCTTTTACGTTTCTGAATAGTTTTCTGATATCTGCGCAGAATAACATTGAGACTACGGTCGATGGAGCATTTTTCAGGCTCCGAAAATCCACAGGGTGCTGTGAAAATCTTTTCTGCGGTTCCCTGTATCAAGGGAGTAGTATCAATGAAAAAAATTCTGATCGCAGCCCTTTCTCTGCTTGTGATATGTCTGTGTCTTGCAGCCTGCAAGTCTAACAGCGCTCAGCAGCCGGAGGGGTCTGACAACAGCCGTAATTCCTCTGCAGATGCTTCGCAGGCATCCGGAAAAAATGACAGCTCCCGCACCGATGAAGCTCCAAACGGAGTTGTTACCGATGACAACGGTATAATCGGTGACGGCGACAATAAGGACAACGCTTTGTCTGATGTTGTGGATGATGCTGTAAGCGGCGCGCAGAGCATTGCCGATAATGCCGGAGAGGGTCTGCAAAGCGCCGGCGAGGATCTGAAAAACGGCGCTGAAAATGCCGCCGAGGGTATCAGAGACGGCGCCGAAAACGCAGCAAGCAATATCCGCGAGGGCGTTTCCGATCTTGTTTCCGACGATGACGAAAGCTCAGAGGAATAAAATCATAGCCGGCAGCAATGCGTATAACCGTATGCTGCCGGCTTTTACATATGTAATAATACCCATCTCCTCAGCATAAGCTTAATCAAACAAAGCTCAGCAGGAAAGGGTGATACTTCTGATAAACGTACTTACTATCAGGAATGAAAAAGATCACAGTCTGAAAAGCAGGCTTCTGTCGCTTCTCCGTCCATACCGTATCGAAACGCAGGTAAAAAGCATTGATGATATCTGCATCTTCGATATCACCTACACAAGGCGCAGAAGCAAAGGAAGCGTCAGATATGACAGGATATACAGGCTGTGCGCCGGAAAAAGCAAGGTCATACTTTGCAGCCGTGATACAGAGCCTGTCAATACTCCTCTGAGACGCTTTGAAAGCCTGTCCCTGCAAAGATGTCTGATGACCAATTATATATGCGATATCCTGAGCAAAAGCGGCATCTCCCCCGCCGGGCTGCATATTTCCTATTATGATCCCCGGGGCGAATATCCAGGGATAGCGGAGAAGCTTCTGAAATACTGTTCAGCGCTGACGATAGTTACGGATATGCCCAGATTCTATGAAAACGAAGCTGAAAGAATAAGCGCCGGCTCAGATACTGATATTATCGTCAGCAATGAGCCTGATGATATTTACCCGTGCGATATGATAGTTGCGCCGGAGGTGATAAAGCGCCCCATATCGGCGGCATTATCAACGCTTGTCTTTACTGTCGGACAGCCGGCTTCAACGGTCACGGGGAATGTTATTTACAAATACAATGCAAGGCTGCCGGAGAGGTACAAAGCCCTGATGCCGGAGGGGATAGATGAGATATACTTCATGTCCGGGCTTTATGAGCTTGGGCGGCAGATAAAGCTTGCAGAAATCATTCCTTCGGGATGCGGAAAATGGGATCAGGTATTTGACAATGAAATGATCATCAGACAGCTGAAGGCAGGATGCGGGTTTGATAAGGTATAAAAGCGGATTATCGCATTGATAGAATATGCATTAAAATAAAGAAAAAGCCGATGATCTTTTGGATTCACCGGCTTTTCGCTTTCCGTCCGGCTGCGAGCTGCGCCGCTGCCTGCTTATTTACCTTTCCGTCCGTCATTTTCTCGCTGTGCTTTGAAAATGACTGGTTTGGTTGTTTTGGGGATTTATTCTTTTTTATTTATTCTTTATTATTTATTCTTTATTATTTATTATTTATTCTTTTCTTCCGTCTCCATCCTTGAGGGAGGTGGCACGGCGGTACGCTGTGACGGAGGGAGTATTACGGTATAAGCCAAGCTTTTGCCTGTGAAGGGGGAATGGGTGGTGCAGAAGGCTTTCGCTGGGGGGGAGTTCCTTCGGTCTTTTCCGGCAACGAGGCTGGCGCCCGTTGCCTGTTTTTTTTTGACCGCCTGCGGCGGTTTTGGGGGTTTCGCACGCTGCGGCGTGCGACCAAGGGCTCTGCCCCTGGACCCTGCAAGCCTTTGAAAAGGCTTGAGCGAAACTTTTACAATTTACTTTTTCTGCCTTATTTCTCCTGCTCCTCATCATTTTTATGCTTTTCCTCAATAATATCCTCAAGCTCCTGCTTATTGAACCTGTATATCTTATTACAAAAATGACAGCTTGCTTCAGCGTGTCCCTTTTCCTCCGCAGAAGCCCTGATATCATCATCGCTGAGAAGCATGAATGCCCGCTCTACCTTTTCCCTGCTGCAATTGCACACATATGCTATGGGCATTTCGTCAAGCACCTCTACCTCGAAGCCCTCCAGCATCAGATCGCATATTTCCTTCAGGCTCATTCCCTTTGCAAGCATGGTCGTAACAGGCTCAAGCTTTTCAAGGTTCTTTTCGATCTTATCTATCGTTGAATTATCAGCGCCGGGAAGCAGCTGCAGAAGAAAACCGCCGGATACCAGGACATTATGGGACTGCTTGTCAAGAAGCACTCCCAGCGCGCATACTGTGGGTATCTGTTCGCTGGATGCAAAATAGCTTGTGATATCCTCAGCTATCTCGCCTGAAACCAGCGGAACCATACCGATATAAGGCTCGCCGGTGCCGTAATCACGCATTACATTCAGCACACCGGTATTTCCTACAGCTTTGCCCACATTCAGCTTACCGTTGGGATAATATTCCGTATGACAGCCGGGATTCATTACATAACCCCGGACATTTCCGCTGCTGTCGCTTACTGCGATGACTGCGCCAAGCTCGCTGTTATCGCCGTTGACGCGCAGGGTGATAGAAGCGTCCTTCTGTTTGAGCTGAGCGCCCATTATAGAGCAGCCTGTGAGAAGTCTGCCCAGAGCGGCTGTTGCCACAGGAGAAGTCCTGTGAAGTCTTTGCGCCGTATACACGATATCGGTTGTCAGCGCAGCGGAGATAACAACCGCTCCGTCTGAAGTTATACATCTGATTATCTTATCATTACTCATTATTGTTCCTCTTCCTTACAACATATATTTCTCTCTGTGAATCCGCTGCGGGCGGGTCGAAGCTCATATCGTCAAATATCCCCGCGATCTCAAGACCGGCAGATCCAAGAAGTTTTTTCATCTGTTCATGGGTATATGCTCTTTCCGGGAACTGTTCGCCGCTGCGGATATATTTT
This sequence comes from uncultured Eubacteriales bacterium, assembly GCA_900319255.1. GTDB lineage: Bacteria > Bacillota > Clostridia > Oscillospirales > Acutalibacteraceae > UBA1213. The sequence continues at coordinate 1,246 of ONNU01000325.1, read as the reverse complement.
TTCCCCTGCGGCTCAAAAAAGTCAAGGGTTATCATAACCTCATTAGTATCTGGGTCATAATTATTCTGCCATGCGCAGAAAACCTCCGGATAATCCATGATAAAGCAGTTATCTCCCAGAATTTCCCTGTGTTTATATACGGTATTTGCATCAAAGATAAAAAGACCGTCATCGGAAAGGCTGCCGCAGATATGCGAAAAAGCCTTCTCCAGCTCTTTTTCCGAAGTGATATGATTTATACTGTCCAGTGTGCAGACGCAGGTATCAGCCTTTTCCGGAAGCTCCAGCTCCTGCATCATACAGCATATGAGAAGCGCGCTCTCCCCTGCCTCGCAAAGCTTCATCTGCGCCTGAGTCAGCATATCCGATGACATATCGGCGCCCATGACATCAATATTTCTCTTTTTCAGTTCAAGCATAAAGCTTCCTGTTCCGCAGGCAAGGTCAAGGGTCAGACCCGGCTCATGGCTGAATCTTCTGCACAGCTCAAGAAAATATTCAGCCTTTGCAGCATAGTCAACATCCTCTGTCAGACCGTCATAATAATCAGCAAAGCATGAATAGCTCATCACTGCTCCTCCGACAGCTCATCACCGAGTCTTTCAAAGGTCAGCAGATATCCCTCGCTGCCATAATTAAGGGAACGGTTGACACGGCTGATAGTTGCTGTACTTGCGCCTGTATCCTTTACGATATCGTTATAGATCTCACCCTCATACAGCATTTTTGCGACCGAATAACGCTGCGCCATTGCTTTAAGCTCAGGGACAGTACAAAGATCGTCAAAAAATCTGTAACATTCCTCAACGCTCTGGAGTGAAAGAACTGCTTTGAACAAAAGATCTGTACTTTGATTTTTAATTTTCGGATTCATTGTCATTCTCCTGTAAATTTTTTTTGATCCGCCGCTCGCACAAGAAAAACGCCCATCCTCCGAGCCGTTTTCCCCTGCAATTTAAGACAATAATATTTTAACACACAAAAGCGTGAAAATCAATAGTACCGCCGCCGCCGCCGGCGTGCCGCCGGTGTCAAAATCGCGGGGCAGGTCTGACAATGCGTTACTTTCGCTCTCGCGTGTTATACTTGGATGGTAGAGGGAAACAAATATTTTCTGAGCCGTCTCCTACGAAAACTCCCAGAAATATTTTACACAAACCCGCCGCCGGCGTGCCGCCGGTGTCATGTTCGCGTTGTAAGTTATTACCATGCAAGGCTTTTTCCTCGCGATTGTAAGATTATTTAT
>ONNU01000127.1 GCA_900319255.1 uncultured Eubacteriales bacterium | reverse complement strand
CGGGAAACCGGCGCGAGGGTTCGAATCCCTTGTCCTCCGTCAGCCTCCGTCACGTCAGTGGCGGGGGTCTTTTGATTTATATAAACTATTTTTCTGTCACATCAATCATTTATCCAGGCATTCCCCCATCGGGATTATGTCGATCACACTAACTAACAAGGAGAATAGATATGGTTACGAAACGCAAGATAAAAAAACGCTTCGGCGGAAGCATATGCCGTCAGTGCATCAATAAAACCTACAGGGTTCATCTTCTACATACAGATCTGAAATATGAACTTATATATCCCGTCCAGTGCCCTGCCTGCGGAGAAATGAAAAACATTCCTGCCGGTTTCAGGTTCGGCGGTTTTATGAAGCTTCTGTTTAAATAATTATATGCCCGCAGCGGTTTCCTTTTTCCGGAAATGATGCGGGCATTTTTTATTATAGTTTCAGCCTATCCTGATGATCTGATCGTAAAGCAGGATGAATTTATTATTTATCTTTCTGTCCTCGTGATAATGACCGAAAAACCAGTATCGGAACTCCAGCCCTGGAAGAAGCTCATCAAAAAAATCTGTCAGCTTATCCGGGCAGGCAGGCGCATTATACATCTTTTCTGCGATGGACTGAGGTGCGCAGTGAGTTATTACATGATCGACACGATATCCTGCGGCGGCAAGGTTAGCTTTTGCGTGTTTTATCTCCTCGTCATTGGGCAGTTCTTCCTGCCACCATGTTTCATGCTCGATCCTGAATTGTTTTTTCTGTCTTTTCCATTTTCTGACGGCAGCCTTGAACTGATCATCAGTCCCGAAATCCTTCCTTGAAAGTATACCATCCCGTATATCATGGCTTTTTGCGCCGCCGAATACAAAGAATTTTTTGCCCTCGATCTCGTATATCTCCCCTCTCATCAGATGAAAAATACTATCTCTGATCCTGTGGGCTTTACCTCCGCAGAAGGACACGACCGGAAATTCATTATTGAGCCTGTCGAAGTTTTCGTGGTTGCCGTCAACGAATACGGTAGTAAAAGGCTTTTCATCCAGCCATCTTAGCCAGTATGCTTCGCAGGAGCTGTCCGGATCCGTATCCCAGACCCCGCCAAAATCGCCGCATATTATCAGCGTATCTTTTTTTGTCATCTGCCGCTGCTCCGGAAAAGAAGATGACGAAAGCTTATTGAATTCACCGTGACAGTCACCTGTAATGTAGATCACAGTACCTCTCCCCTTTCTCTCCATCGGAATTTCTCATTCATTATTATGATTTACTCAATTATATCACACATCATGTTGTTTTGTATAGATGATAGTTTTTAGTTTATAGATAGTAGCAGTTTTACCTGAATCCGTGAAGCTCAAGAGTGAAAATAATAAAACTACTCTATTCATGCGTATTTATATTATTCGGAATTATCAAATTCACTGAAAAGGTACATTTTATTCAGATTGAGTTAAATAAATACTAAAATTTTTTTGAAAAAGTGTAACCGATCAAAAAGAATTACGAGTAGTTATATAGAAGAGCATTGAAAGGAGGTCAAGGCTATGACTGATGGACAATTAACTGAGCTGTACTGGAGCAGAGATGAACAGGCTCTCAGCGTTACTGCGGAAATGTACGGCGCTTACTGCTATTCCATCGCATTCGGTATCCTGCGTGACGAGGAGGATTCCAAGGAAAGCGTGAATGATACATATATGTCTGCATGGAACAGCATACCGCCTCATCGTCCGGCAATTCTGAAAACCTTTCTCGGTAAGATCACAAGACGGCTTTCTATCGACAGACTGAGAAAGAAAAATGCACAGAAGCGCAGCGGTGAGACCGCAGATATACTGGAGGAGCTGTCAGAATGTATTTCCAGCAGCGGAGACCCCTCCGCCGAGTCAGAAAAAAAGCTTCTTGATGAAACCATCAACCGGTTTGTGAAAGAACTGAGGGGTATTGAGCAAAGAGTATTTGTCTGCCGTTACTGGTATGCAAAGCCCATCAGGGAGATATCACAACAGTTCGGCTTTACCGAAAGCAAGGTAAAAGCCATGCTTATGAGAACACGCGCAAAGCTGAAGGAAAGGCTTGAAAAGGAGGAATTGATATGACAGAATTAGATCTTTTTGAAAGCATAGGAAATATTGACGATGATATTATCGAAAAGGCAAATCAAAAGAAGGCTACAACAAAAAAGCTTATTATCATGATAGGTTCAATAGCTGCGTGTATTGCGGCAGTTCTTTCAAGTGTTATTATTGCGCAGGTCATACAAAGCGGCAGCGAATTCAAAACCGATAATCCATTCCCTGAAAGCTCGGTTTCTGAGCCTTCCGGAAACGCTCAGGCTGTGACTCCGGTATCCGGTACAAGCAGCAGCGAGGCTTCGGATGCCGGCGATTCGGGAGCTGTAAGCCCTGTACAGTCATCGGCAGAAGCTCATTTATCAGCACCGGAGGGCTCCTCAGCGCCCGAGACTTCTGAAAATACCGAAGTCACATCCGGCGCTTCTGAGGAAAGCACCGACAGCTCAGAAGAGGAAGTTTCCCCGGCAGAAGGCTCAGAGCAAATGCAGTCATCAGAACAAACCTCATTTGAGACCTCTGAAGAAATTGCGGTCGAATGGATGAACTTTGACATATACAAGGTCGTTGACGGAAGGCTTGTATCAACTCAGATCTATTCAGAGGCAACATCGGATAAAGTATTTGACGCATGGAAAAAAGAAAATTCCATTGGTGATGATGTAAAGCTGATCTCTGTTGATATCACGGACAACGGTACTGTTGAATACTCCGGTTTCGGAGGCGAAGAGGTTGCGATATATACTATGGGAGATTACTCAAAATTAACCGTTATCGTTTCAAAAACACTCGAAAATTATTATGGAGCAATTGACAAGGATCTGCTTCTTGAATCGCTTGAAAAAACAATGCGGGGAATGTCAGATGTAAATGAATATGAGCTTATCCTGTCTGACGCTGAGCCGGAGGAATCCGAAAGCAACCATGTCGATCCCAATGATCTGCAATACAACGATCAGGGTGAGATACTTGAATAAACAATAGTATTTTTATAACCGCCGCTGCACTGCATTTTATGTATGTACAGCGGCGGATCCTGTTTATAGCTCCGAAAGCTGTATTATTCCATTCGGATGAACACAAAATCTTTGATAATGGCGTAAAAAATATTGAACCTGTATTTTTAATGTGATATAATATTTACGTTGCATTAACTGATATTTTTTTCTGAAAGGAATGTGATAATTTATGCTGAATAAAAAGGCATTGATCTGTTCTGTGATCGCTGCTTCTATGCTTTGCACTGTTGTATTTGCTGGATGCGGCGAAAATAAGGAGGAAAGCAGCTCCGCAGACACACAGTCCAGCGCTGCAGCTTCTGATAATGAGGGCGGTTCTGATGAAAGCAAGGCTTCTCAGACTTCTCAGCAGGAGGCTTCAAAGGAAGAATCCAAGGACGAGGATGATGAGACCGGTCCTATTCCCGAGATAGTTGACCCCACACCGGAAAGCTCCGGCGAAATGGCTGACGGCGGTATTTTCGTTTATAATAATGTTGCATATGAGCTTTTCTACGGCGGTGAGTCAGCAGCAAAGGATTATGCTGAAACAATATCATTTGTCAAAAAGCAGCTCGGCGACAAATTCACGCTTTACAATGTTGTCGTACCTACCCATGTAGGAGTTGATCTTCCCGATAAATTCAAGGATCTCTGCAATCCCCAGGATACATATCTGGATACCATCGTAAAATCCTATTCCTCTGATGTAAAGGGCGTCAATGCATTCAATAAGATCGTTCATCACCGTGACGAATATCTTTATTTCAATTCCGATCATCACTGGACTGCTCTCGGCGCATATTATGCATACAGGGCTTTTGCAAAGGCAGCTGGCGTTACACCTGTTGAGCTTAGCTCCCTGAAATCGGACAAGATCGAGGGTTATACAGGTTCCTTCGCTTATTTCTCAGGACGTGACGATCTGAAAGAGGATACTGTAACATATTATTATCCCTCCTATAATGTTGACTGCGAGAAATATGACGAAAACGGCGAAAATCCTCAGGAGCACGCTCTTCTTCATACCTATGCAGAGGGCAGCAATGCCTACGGCGTATTCCTCGGCGGCGATGAGCCTATCCTTGTAACAAAGAACCCCCAGGGCAACGGCAAAAAGATCGCTGTACTTAAGGAATCCTACGGCAATGCCTTCTCCCCCTTCATTGCGTATACCTACAGTGAAGCTCATCTTATCGACTTCCGTTATGCTCATATTGATCTCAAGAGCTATCTTGAGAAAAACGGCATTACCGATGTTATTATCATCAATAACTCAATGGCTTCCGCAACACCCGACAGACTTGACGAGCTGCGCGCTATCGTAGGCGGCGGTTATGTTGATACCAATGCTTCAGAGGAGGAAAGCGGCACTGATGAAACTGCCGATACAGAAGAAGGCGGCGATGATATCACCTTTATTGACGAGACCGGCAATACGGATGATACGGATGATACAGATTATACGGACGATACAGACTATAACGATTACACAGATGACAATACAGATGATTATACGGATGATTATACAAACGATGACGATTACACTGATGATGAATAACTGACATCTCTGTCATTATCTTAAGACAAGCAAAAAACTTCAAATGCCGCCGGCAAAGCACCGGCGGCAAAATACTATAATTTTTCAAATAAACATACGGAGGCGGAATCATATGGAAGATATTCAATTCAACAAAAAGCATCTGATACGATATCTCATATGGACATTTGCAATAGCGTGGGCATTACAGATCGGTACTTTTTTTCTTTATTCAAACGGCGATAGGGTGATATATCAGTTCCTTATTATCGGAGTGATGTTTGTTCCTTCCATCGGAGTGTTTTTATCCGGCGCTGGATTCAAAAGCATAAATTTCAAGGTCAGGATACGGGGAAATATAAAGTATTATCTTATCTCATGGTTTTCCCCTGTTGTGCTGACAGTTCTGGGAATGGTGCTGTATTTTGCTCTGTTTCCGTCACAGCTTGATCTTGAGGGAACTATGCTTTCTCAGATGCTGGGCGAAGAGGGGCTGAAACAGATCGAAGCCCAGGGGCTTTCCGTGCAGCTTCTTATGATAATTTCCTTGATACAGTGCGTGACCTATGCGCCTGCGATCAATATGTTCTTTGCAGCAGGCGAAGAGATCGGATGGCGGGGCTTCCTCTATCCTCAGCTAAAGGCGCGCTTCGGAAGGGTCAGGGCTTTGATCATCGGAGGCGTGATCTGGGGCGTATGGCACTGGCCGCTGATCTGGCTTATCGGATATAATTACGGCGCGGAATATTTCGGCTATCCTGTAGCGGGAATGCTTCTGTTTTGTGTTATCACCACGGCTTTGGGAATTATCTGCGAATGGCTGTATGAAAAAAGCGGATCAATATGGACTACATCCATCTTTCACGGATCTTTAAATGCAGCCGCCACTATCCCCCAGGTTGTCACAACCCCGAATTCCGGTTCAATGACGCTTTTAGGCTCTGCTCCCAACGGAATTATCGCAGGACTGCCGATAATAATTTTTGCGGCGATAATTCTTTTTGCTCCCGGAAAAGCTGAAAAAATTCCGGAATGACAGGCTGTCTGATGCGCTGATAAATTTAATATTATAAAGCCGGCGGGATCATCCATCGGCTTTTTTGTGCGTCTTATCGTATAAATCAAAAACGGGAAAACCCGAAGGGGGAGCAGCGCCCTGGGGTTTTCCCGTTTTATAGTGAACGTCATCATTATTTTAGCTTTACTCAATCAACGACTGTACAATCATGAACGAAAAAATACCAACTCTTAGCCGATGGAGCCTGGCTTCTACAGGGGATAAGGAAAGGGGATTGCACAAGGGGTAACCCCTTGTGGTTTCCACCTTTTGACTGACCAAAGCATAAATACTAATGAAGTATGTATCAGGGCATGAAGGCGGAACACCCGATTCCATTTATCCTTCTACAACTGAGATGCAAGTTTTAAAGATTCTGTGGCATTACAATCAAGTTTTTAGAAAAATAGCCAGGAAATAATTCTTAGTCGTTTACTTTGTAAATGTCTGATTTATTGACAAGCAGATAATGCTTCTCAGCAATTATGTACAGCCTCAGCTATCGTTTTTACATATTCGGCAACAGGTTCGATACAATCTCTGCCATACTGTCCTACTATTCTTACGATAGCGCTTCCTATAATGATACCATCGGCGTATTTGCAGAATTCCTCAGCCTGCTCTGCTGTTGATATGCCGAAGCCTACGGCGCAGGGAATATCTGATGCGCTTTTTGCTGCTTTGATAAGGCTTTCAGCATCATTTTCTATCTTATCCCTGACGCCAGTAACGCCCAGAGATGACACTATATACAGGAAGCCCTGGGATGCCTTTGCTATCTTGTTTACCCTGTCGTCAGAGGTGGGAGCGACAAGGGCGATAAGGTCGATATTATGCTTTTCACAGAAGGGCGCAAGCTCTTCCCTTTCTTCATACGGAACATCGGGAACGATAAGTCCGTCAATGCCTGCCTTTTCGCAGCGGGCTGTGAATTTCTCTGTACCGTAGCCGAAAATCGAATTACAATAGGTCAGAAATACCAGCGGGATCTTTATCTGAGGTCTGATCCGCTCCAGCATATCAAAGATCTTTTCCGTAGTTGTTCCGCTGTTCAGGGCTCTGAGGTCGGCTTCCTGAATTACAGGACCCTCTGCAACCGGGTCGGAAAAGGGTATTCCTATCTCAAGAAGATCAACGCCGTTTTTCTCCATCTCGAAGATAAGCTTTTCTGTTGTTTCAAGATCCGGATCTCCTGCGGAAATATATGCAATAAATGCCTTTTTGTTTTCAAATGCTTCTTTTATCTTAGTCATGGATATCTACCCCCCTGTATCTTGCAATAGCGGCAACGTCCTTATCGCCTCTGCCTGAAATATTGACGACCATAATCTGATCCTTGCCCATTGTCGGCGCAAGCTTCAGCGCATGAGCGATTGCATGTGAGCTTTCTATCGCAGGGATAATGCCCTCTGTTCTTGAAAGATATTCAAATGCATTGACTGCTTCTTCATCGGTAATCGCAACATATTCTGCTCTGCCTGAATCCTTGAGGTTGGAATGCTCAGGACCGATGCCCGGGTAATCAAGACCTGCGGAGATCGAATAGACAGGAGCGATCTGACCAAATTCATTCTGGCAGAAATATGATTTCATTCCGTGGAAGATGCCTACTCTGCCGTTTGCCATGGTTGCGGCATTTTCGGGTCTGTCAACGCCGAGACCCGCAGCCTCACAGCCGATAAGCCTTACGTCCTTGTCCTGGATGAAATTATAGAAAGCTCCGATAGCGTTGCTTCCGCCGCCTACACAGGCAAGCACAGCATCGGGAAGTCTGCCTTCCTTTTCAAGTATCTGGGCTTTGATCTCACGGCTGATAACTGCCTGAAAATCTCTTACCATTGTGGGGAAAGGATGAGGACCCATTACGGAGCCGATTACATAATGTGTATCGTCTATTCTTGATACCCATTCACGGAAGGTTTCATTTACGGCATCCTTGAGGGTCATTGTTCCGCTGGTAACGGGGTGTACCTTAGCGCCGAGAAGCTCCATTCTGTACACATTAAGAGCCTGACGCGCAGTATCGGTCTTGCCCATGAAGATCTCACATTCCATGCCCAGAAGAGCGGCTACAGTAGCGGTTGCAACACCATGCTGACCTGCGCCGGTCTCTGCGATAAGTCTTGTCTTGCCCATTTTCTTTGCAAGCAAAGCCTGACCAAGAGCGTTATTGATCTTATGAGAGCCGGTATGGTTAAGATCCTCGCGCTTGAGATAGATCTTTGCGCCCCCCAGATCCTTTGTCATTTTTTCTGCATAATACAGAAGAGAGGGTCTGCCGGCATATTCGTTATAAAGGGTTGTAAGCTCCTTATTGAACTGCTCGTCGTTTTTATAGAATTCATATTCCTTTTCAAGATCGTTTACGGCATTCATCAGTGTTTCCGGGATATACTGTCCGCCGTGGATACCAAATCTTCCTTTTGACATTTCAGTCACCTCTTACCTTTCTTACCAGATCAATTATTTTTTTCAGATCTTTTTTACCGTCTGTTTCTGCTCCGCTGCTGACATCAAGCGCATATGCGCCGTATTTCATGGCGGATAAAATATTATCCTCGTTTATTCCTCCCGCAAGGAAAAAGGGCTTTTTTATTACCGGGATCATTTTCCAGTCAAAGCTTTCCCCTGTTCCGCCGCTGCGACCCTTCTTGTATGTGTCAAGCAGCAGATAATCACAGATTATGCTTTCTGCATCAATGATATCCTGAACGGTTCTTACGCTTACTGCTTTGATTATCGGAGCATCAATTCTGCTTTTCAGCTCAGTGATAAACCCTTCGTCCTCATTTCCATGCAGCTGCACAATATCTATTATACCACTTTTATATATACTTTCAATTTCTTTTATATCATTATCAAGAAATACACCCACAGTCTTTATATCGCTTATCATACTTTCTCTGAGAATTGCCGCTTCAACTGAATCAATGGTGCGTTTTCTTCCCTTTGCAAAGATAAAGCCTGCATAATCGGGATGAGCAATATTAACTGCGTCTACATCTTTCCTGCGGGTCAGACCGCAGATCTTTATTTTTGTCATCAGAATTCCCTTCTATTACACTGACAGCTGCCCGAAAAAATGAGCGTTGATATTATTTCAGACCATAACGAAGCTCATCAAGCTTTGCTTTTTTATCTTTTGCGCGCATCAGCGTTTCGCCGATAAGAACAGCATTGACTCCGGCGTTTTTCAGACCTTCGATATCCTCATGCGTCTTTATTCCGCTTTCTGCAACAAAGGTTATTTCATCAGGCACAAGGCTGCGAAGTCTTATGCAGTTATTTATATCAACGGTAAAGTCTTTTAAATTACGGTTATTTACGCCGATAAGCCTTGCTCCGGCTGAAAGCGCAGAGCGTACCTCAGCTTCATCATGGGTCTCTACAAGGGCTGACAGACCAAGACTGTCGCAGACCTCTATATATTTTTTTATCGTTTCCGTATCCAGAAGCGAGCATATCAGAAGCACAGCCGAAGCGCCCATCAGCGCCGCTTCATAAATCATATATTCATCCACAGTAAAATCCTTGCGGATTATCGGAAGATCGACCTGCTGTGATATCTCTCTTACAAACTGATCGCTGCCCTTGAAATAAAACGGCTCTGTCAGCACTGATATACAGGATGCGCCTGCCTTTTCATATTCCCTTGCAATATCAATATACGGAAATTCCGGGGCAATAAGTCCCTTTGAAGGAGAAGCCTTCTTTACCTCGCAGATAAACGCTATATCATCGCTTCTGAGGGCTTTTTCAAATGAAAAGGTCTTTTTCGGAAGAGCCAGCGCTTCTGCGCGAAGCTGCTCTGTGGGTTTCAGCTCTTTTGCTTTTGCTGTTCTTTCCCGCGCAAGCTGTGCAAGCTCGTCAAGTATCGTCATTTTATTCCTCCGTTTTATTACTGATCTCGATAAGCTTATCAAGAGCTGAGAGAGCTTTTCCTGAATCAATTATTTCAGCTGCAAGCCTGATGCCGTCCTGCATACTGTCAGCCTTTCCGCCGATATACAGTGAAGCGCCTGCATTCATCAGAACAGCGTCTCTTTTTGCGCCCTTTTCACCGCCGAGGATCCTGCGGGTGATCTCTGCGTTCTCCTCGGGAAGTCCGCCTTTCAGCTCATCCTTTGTGCAGCGTTTAAGTCCGAACTGCTCGGGAGTGATGGTGTACATCTTATACCATCCGTCCTTGATCTCACAAACCGTAGTCGGCGCGCTGAGAGATATCTCATCAAGCTTATCCTGACCGTATACTACCATGCCCCGCTTTACGCCGAGACTGATAAGAACCTGCGCAAGAGGAAGTACAAGATATTCGTCATATACTCCCAAAAGCTGCATTACAGGCTTTCCGGGGTTGGTGAGGGGACCGAGAATATTGAATACTGTACGGAAACCAAGCTCTTTTCTGATGGAGCCTACATATTTCATTGAAGTGTGATATTTCTGCGCAAAGAAGAAGCACATTCCGGCTTCTCTCAGAAGCTCCTTGCATTTTTCGGGGCTTTGCTCGATATTTACTCCGAGAGCTTCAAGACAATCGGCTGTTCCGCATTTTGAAGAAGCTGCTCTGTTACCGTGCTTTGCCACCTTCATACCGCCTGCTGCCGCAACAAGAGCTGAAGTGGTGGAGATATTGAAGGAATTTGCGTTATCTCCGCCTGTGCCAACGATCTCGAAAACATCCATTCCTGTTTCAACGATAGTAGCGTGATCTCTCATTGCTGCAGCGCAGCCTGCGATCTCGTCCGTTGTCTCAGCCTTTGCACTTTTTGTTGACAGGGCTGAAAGAAATGCAGCATTCTGTGTTGGTGTGGATTCGCCGCTCATGATCTCGTTCATTACTGTATAAGCTTCATCATATGTGAGATCCTTTTTATTGACTATCTTTTCAATTGCTTCTTTTATCATGGTTATCATCCTTTCAGTTTATTTTCTTTATGAAATTCTCAAGTATTTTTATTCCCTGCGGGGTCAGGATGGATTCCGGATGGAATTGCAGACCGTAAACGCTGTATTCCCTGTGGCGTACTGCCATTACCTCTCCCAGGTTATCCTCTGCGATTATTTCAAGACATTCCGGAAGGCTTTGTCTTTCGGCGATAAGTGAATGATATCGCGCAGCGTCAAGCTCCGTTGATAGTCCCTCGAACAAAGCGCAGGTATTATCAATGCTTATCCTGTCCTGCTTTCCGTGCATAAGCTTATCGGCTCTGACGATCCTGCCGCCGAAGGCTTCACAGATAGCCTGATGTCCAAGGCATACCCCCAGTATGGGAAGCTTGCCTGAAAACTCGGCTACCACCTGCTCACAGACGCCTGCTTCTTTGGGATAGCAGGGTCCCGGAGAAAGGATTATCCTGTCGGGAGAAAGGCTGCGGATCTCATCCGTTGTCATTTCGTCATTTCTGATGACCCTGATATCAGGCTCGATGGTTCCGATAAGCTGCACAAGATTATATGAAAAGCTGTCGTAGTTATCTATCAGT
>ONNU01000122.1 GCA_900319255.1 uncultured Eubacteriales bacterium | reverse complement strand
TTTCGTATCACTATCTAATCACTATAAACTAATTACTATTAACTAATTATCGTCATCGCAGCTACAACACAGAGGATGCTTTTAGCGCCGGCGTCTTTGAGAGACTGGCTGCAGCTTGAAAGTGTTGAGCCTGATGTTATTATATCATCAACAAGCAGGATGCTTTTTCCTTTGATCCTGCTGTTGTCGGTAACTCTGTAATAATCCTTGCTGTGCTTTTTTCTTTCCTCCAGGCTCAGAGAATGCTGGTGTTCCGATTCCACCACTCTGATGAGAAGCTTTTCAAAGGGAATGCCCGTCTGCTTTGAAAGCTCTGATGCAAGAAGCTCTGACTGATTGAAGCCGCGCTTTCTGCGTCTTGCCTTTGTCATCGGAACGCTTATGATGATATCTGCGCCGGTGCCCCGGGGGTATTCGTGAGATAACGCTTCTGCCATTGCGCAGCCGAGACTGCGGGAATTGAAGACGATGCTCCTGAATTTGAGGTCCTTCAGCGCTTTTGCAGCCCTGTCTCTGTAGACAAAGGGGGCAATGCACAGGTCGCCGCAGGATATCACGGTCTTTTTCGGGGCTTCGGGAAAATCAGCTCTGCAGCTGTTGCATTCCGTCATGCCGTGTTTCAGGGGCTTTCCGCAGTAGGGGCATTTGTTCTGCATCAGCGCGTCAAGTATTATCATACCGCCGCGCCTCCTTCAAGAAAAGCCTTCAATCCCGTGTATCGGGCGGTTCGTTTGTTGTTATCCACCATTTTTTTGAGCGTTGAGGTATTGCCTACCATAATGAGTATTTTCTTTGCTCTTGTTACCGCAGTATACAGCAGGTTTCTGTAATAAAGCTGCGGCGCGCCGTAATACATGGGCATGACAACAGCGTTGAATTCGTTTCCCTGGCTTTTATGCACAGTGGCGGCATAGGCAAGCTCTATATGAAGCAGAGTATCTCCGCTGTATGAGACAAGCTTGTCGTCAAAGCGTATCTCTGCGGTCTTTGATGCGCAGTCTATGCTTTCGATAATTCCGATATCCCCGTTGAAAATACCCGAGCCTTCGCTGCCGTCGTCCTTTTCCCAGAGAAGATCGTAATTGTTCTTTGTCTGCATCACCTTGTCGCCCTCACGCAGTATATATACCGGCATCCTCAGCTCAGCCTTGTTCTTTGCAGGGGGATTCAGGACGTTCTGCAGCCGTCTGTTGAGATCTGTTACTCCAAGCTCCCCCTTTCGTCCCGGGGAAAGCACCTGGATATCATTCAGCGGATCAAAGCTGTATGCATCCGGCAGACGCTTTGAGCAAAGCTCGCAGATGGTTTCTGCAATGGACTGCTTGTCAGCGCCGGGCATGAAAAAGAAATCGCCGTCGGTGCGTCTGATCTCCGGCATATCACCGTGAACGATCCTGTGGGCATTGGTGACGATCAGGCTTTTCATGGACTGCCTGAATATCTCCGTCAGCGCCACCACAGGCACAACGCCCGATGCGATAAGATCCCCGAGAACATTTCCCGCGCCCACAGACGGCAGCTGATCGCTGTCTCCTACCATAATGAGCCGGCATCCCAGAGGCAGCGCCCGGAGCAGGCTTTCAAAAAGCTTTGAATCCACCATTGACATTTCGTCAAGGATAACAGCGTCACAGTCGAGAAGATTCCTTTCATTTCTCACAAAGCGGGGCTTGTCATTCTTATCCCATTCCACTTCAAGCAGGCGGTGTATGGTCTTTGCCTCACAGCCGGTAAGCTCTGACATTCGCTGAGCAGCCCTTCCTGTGGGAGCTGCAAGAAGCACCTTCAACCCGTTTTGCTTGTAAAGAGAGATGATAGCGTTCAGGGTGGTTGTTTTACCGGTACCGGGGCCGCCGGTGAGTATGAGCAAGCCGTCTGACATTGCTTCGGTGATAGCCTGCAGCTGCTTTTCAGCGTAGGTAATGCCGTTGATACGCTGGAAATCATCAAGTGCAAGCTCCATGCCCCGTATTCTTTCAGCCGGCATCTGCTTCATAAGAAGTATACGCTCGGCGCAGTAATACTCCGCATTGTACATATCCGGCAGGAAAACAAAATCCCGCTCTCCTATGGTACAGCAGACAAGGCTTGCATCCATTATCATTTCCTCAAGGGCGGCGGCAGTGATATCATCGCCGGTTCTGAGAAAGGATGAAGCGACTTTGATTATCCTGTCCTTCGGCAGACAGGTATGACCGTTTCCGGAGTTGTAATTTATTATATGCAGTATGCCTGCTCTTATCCTGTATTCATCGGTAGCAGGCCTTTCGAGAGCTGCGGCGATGGCGTCAGCTCTTTCAAACGGAACGGAGATATCCTCGCAGCAGAGTACATACGGGTTTTCCTCGATCATGCTGATGGAGCTGTCGCCGAAGCATTTCCAGATCCGTACAGCCTCAAGAGCGGAGATATGATATTTCTCAAGGTATATCATGACCTCCTTCATGCCGAATATACGGCAGATCTCAGCGCTGAGCTTTGCAGCCTTTTCAGCGGATATGCCTTTTATCTGCACAAGGCGGTCGGGCTGGTTCTGCATGACCTCAAGGGTATTGCTCCCGAAGGCGTCAACAAGACGTTTTGCAGTGGAGCGTCCTATGCCCTTTATTGCGCCGGAGGAAAGGTATTTAAGGATAGAAGCGGCGGTGGAGGGCATTTCATGCTCATAATAGCTGAAGGAGAACTGTTCGCCGTAGCCGGGGTGAGTTGTCCATACACCCAGCAGCCGCAGGTCATCACCGACGCTGACATCGGTCATGGTTCCCACAGCGGTAGCAGCCACGCCGTCACAATACAGTGTCAGCACACTGTAACCGTTCTGGTTATTACGGAAAACAATATCCTCGACCGATCCTCTCAGTTCAAGCAATTGCTCCTGTGCCACAAGCCGTTCCTCCTTCCGCCGGCGCGCCGCCGGTGTCAAAATCGCGCCGGCGTGCCGCCGGTGTCAAAATCGCGGGGCAGGTCTGACAAAGCGTTACTTTTGCTCTCGCGTGTAATAGTTGAGTGGTAGTGGGGAACTGATTTATCTCAAGCCGACACTGCGAATACTCCCGGAAACATTTTACACCAACCCACTTTCCGTCAAACACTATTTTACCCTTTTCCACTCGTCTTGTCAACCAGCCGGCGTGCCGCCGGTGTCAAGATCGCGTTGTAAGTTATTACCATGCAAGCCTTTTTCCTCGCGATTGTAAGATTGTTCTATTGGC
>ONNU01000126.1 GCA_900319255.1 uncultured Eubacteriales bacterium | reverse complement strand
CCGCCGGTGTCATGTTCGCGTTGTAAGTTATGACCATGCAAGCCTTTTCCCTCGCGATTGTAAGATTGTTCTATTGGCTGCATTTTTGTCGGTATGCGATAGTTTTTTTGCCAACTATTATTTTACACTTAGGGCAGTTCAAAGTTCAAAGCAAGAAGTTCTGAGCTATATAAGCGCTGCACCCATGATCACGGGGCAGCTCTGACAAAGCCGTGCTTTATCGTTCGCAGGAGGAAGATATTCTGACTGGGCTGAAAATGCGCAGAATATCACAAAAGCTCCGGAAAGGACAGTACCGATCCGGAGCTTTTTTCTGAGGTGAAGCTTCACCGCTTATTATTTTCTGACACATTCCCCATGACATTACGGTTCATAGGGTGTCCATTTACCGCTGGGGTATACATACTTTGTTTTCTCAACGCCTGTTCCCTGTATGGGATCAACCGATTTATCTATCTTATAGATCTTTCCTGAGCAGGCGGGATCTGAGTAAAGAAGATCTGCTGTCTGATATGCGACTGCTCCCTCTCTTACGTCCTTATCGAGTATACCGTTGCTGAAAATTATCGCTGATACATCCACCGGCGCAACAATACGATAAAGCTCAGTTCCTTCGACCTTTTCCATCTGAAGTCCCGGCCACATGGGGTTGCCGTATTCATCCTCGCCGGTTGCCTTATTGATGGGAGATTCCTTTGTAGGCGCAAACCAGTATGCCCATACATTATCCCATTTCATTTCGCTGTTATCAAAGAATACATAGTTCTTGATATAATCGGGGCGTGTATCCGGTTCATTGCTGCTTGCCTGAGCCTGAGCTATCATATCGGCATTCTCGGGAGGAGTTCTGTCCGTATACTTTACGGGAACGCCGCATTCAAGAGCCGGTATTTTTCCGAAGAACATGGCTTCAAGGAATTCCGGGTAGATATTGCTCCAGTATTCTTCGTTATGCGCGCCTTTTTCATTTTTGCTGAACACAAGCTTATCCTTCGGGTAGCCTGATTCGATCAGCGCATTATACAGAGGCTCTGCCCAATAGCCGGAATCCTGTCCGAAGCTGCCTGAATAAATATACAGGAAAGCGCAATCCTTATCATATTTCTTGCTTGAGAAATACTTCTTCCAGTCATCCTCGCTGTAAGACCAGAAGGAGGGAGAGAAAACGCCTGCTGTTCCGAATTTATCACCATGCTCCATGCCGAAATAGAAGGATTCAAGTCCTCCCAGAGAGCTTCCTGCGATGGATGTATGAGAAGCATCTGTGTATACATTATAGTTTTCCTGAACATAAGGAACAATAGTATTGCATACGAAATCTGCAAATAAATTTCCGCAGGGATGAGAGCTTGACTGGCACTTTGTATCTCCTCCGAGATCAGGTGAATAGTCATCATCTCTCATTTCTCCTGCATCAATACATACAAGTATTGCTTTATTATCAGTTGCAGACATCATGGAAGCCGTATGCTGAGCTACATTCCAGCTGCGCATACTATCACCGAGATCCGTTGTCAGTACAGTCTGACCGTCAAGCATATATATTGTAGAATATTTATCAGCTGATTTTGCATCGTAATCATCCGGCGTCCAGATATATACGTTCTTTTCAAGTCCCTGCACCGGGAATGTCTTTGTTTCATATTTCAGCTTGAATTCCTTATTGCTTTTACTGTCATATGGCAGAAGCTCGCCTTCAAAAAGCTCCCATCCGCTTACACATTCATTAAAGGCTGCATCCTTTGTTACTGTATCGCCGTAGGAAAGGTGCATTACATTATATTTGGTAGTATCGCCTTTGCAGGAATAGATAAAGCTGTCTGTATTTTCGCCTGTTTTCTCCATTTTTACATCCTCGGAAGCTCCGGTGATATTATTGGAGAAGGTTACGGTGATCGCCGGATTCTTACCCGGATCCTTGACTGTCAGTATGTAATTTCCGTTTCCTGCTGATACATCATTTGTGTTTGCTTCATCTGATGATGACTGCTGCTCCACCGAGCTTTGCTTATCCTCCTGCTCTGATGCGCTGCTTGTTCCTGCAGGCTTTGATTCATTGCCGCACGCTGTAAGAAGGGAAAGGCTTATGGCTGCTGAGATTATGCCTGTGATAACTCTTTTGGTTTTCATAATGTACCTCCTTGGATCAGTGTTTTTTCCTTATGCTTATATTTTACAGAAAAAACACATTTCAATCAAGCAAGCATTCCGAAACATATTAAAGCGTTGTTTTAATTACTAAAACAGGGGAATATCTCTTCTGAACATTGCGCCCATATTTATGACCTTTGTATCCATTAACTCCTTTGAAAAGCACAAAAGCGGAAGAACAATACTTTCATTAATATAGCAATAAGCCTTTACATCTCCGTTTTCCGTTTCAACTACAGCGCAGCTTGCAAGGTTTCTGTCACACATCTTATCCATAAGCTGCTCTGTCTTTTTTATATCCATATTTGTATTGGATGCGATCATTGCAAGCGATACCGGGGAATTCAGTCTGCTGTACATATATGTGATGATTTTCAGTACGTCCTTATCGGCAAACAGTGAAAAGGTTTTTGCAAGCTCATCAGGATCGCCGAAGCTTTTCCTGCAGCCTCTTTCAGGCTCCGGCATAAGAAAGAAATACCGGTAATCGGAATTCAGTCTGATATCAAAAGTGCCTTCATTAACGCTGGATCTTGTATAATATCCGAAGCCGTCATTACTGCCTATTGTTGAAAGAGCATCAAAATTAAAGCTGTCCCTGATCGGTGTAAGTCCTGATAAACCTATACCGATGGCATAAAGCAGTGAAAATGCCCTTTTGAAGCCTTCCTCAGTTCCTACCGACAAAAGCTCATCGGAGATCTCTTCCTCAAGCTTTTTAAGACTGCTGCGCCCGAAAAGCATATCTACCGTAACGCCAAGAACGTCAGCAATATCAGGCAGAAGCTCAGCATCCGGCACGCCGCCTCTTTCCCAGTTAGAAACAGCCTGTGTTGTAACTCCGATCTTTCTTCCAAGCTCTTCCTGTGTAAGTCCTTTTTTCCGGCGGAATTTTTTGATCTGTTCTCCGATCATTCATAACATCTCCTTTCACCGTTTATAATAATAATACCAGAAATCATCCCTCATTTCAACACCAGCCGGCGCCAGCGTGACGCTGGACCAATGTTCGCGGGACAGGTCTGACAATGCTTTACTTTCGTCCCCGCGTGTTATATTTGGGTGGTAGTGGAGAACTAATTATTCTCAAGCAGACTCTACAAAAACACCCAAAAATATTTACACCAACCGGCGTCGGCGTGCCGCCGGTGTCAAAATCGCGTTGTATGTTATTACCCTGCAAACCCTTTTTCTCGCGATTATATGATTATCTATAGCTGCATTTTATGTCGATCATCGATTGTGTTTCTATTGACAACTTGTAAGTTGATATATTACCTTTGTTATATAACAAGTTTTACTCTTGTAATTCATTTTTCGTAATGGAATATATCAGCAAAGCCTTTCTTTCGCCGGATATCATATCTGTTCTTCTGTCACGAAGTCTTGCTTCTTTGATAAAGCCTATCTTTTCAAGAAGCATTTGAGATGCCTTATTATCTTCATTACATTTTGCTTCCATCAGATACATCCCTCTGTTTACAAGATACTCTTTTAAAACAGCGGAAACTGCTTCTATCCCATAGCCTTTTCTCTGGAAGCTTTCGCCGATAAGATAACCTATCTCCCCTGTTTTCAGCTGCGGATAGGGAATGTCCACAGCAGCATAACCGACAGGGGTTCCGTCTTTAAGACAAATGACCCATGCGTCTTTATTATCTGCCATAGCATTAACGAATGAAGCCATTTCCTCTATGCTTTTCATTGGAAAAAATGGGATATATTTTCCTGTGGAGATATCCTGTCCCCAGCTAATAAAACAGCCTTCTGTATCATCTGCGCTGAAATTTCTCAGGATAAGACGGTTTGTTTCTATCATATTATTCTCCCTTTTCTATTAAGCAATTTTTCAAAAGGAAACAGCCCTGCCGGAGCAGGACTGAAAAACATCATATTATAATATTTTGCGCTGCTTCCATTCTGTGAATTTAACTTCCCCGATCCGAGCTGAGGAACATACGCTTAGACTATAGCCTATAATTTCAAGTGAACGCGCATACCATTTTCTGCCCATCAGTGTTACAGGGCGATCATTACAAAAAGGAAGAACATCAACGCTTGCAGGCTCGATGGACATACCTGTACCGGCTGCTTTTATCAGGCTTTCCTTATACGTCCACAATGTATGAAAACGCTCTGCCGGAGCTTTGCTGAGCCATTCAGCTTCATCCGGTGTACATACCGCGGGAGCAAGCTTTATATTATCGCTTTTTATTTTCTCGATATCTATTCCAAGATCACCATGACCAACAGCGATAACACACCATTCACCGCTATGGGACAGATTAAAATCCGGATATCCGGGAGCGTGGGGCTTGCCGTATTGATTATATCTGATGACTGTTTCATCCTTTATGCCGACTATATCAAACAGCAAAATACCTGCCCCGATGCAAAGCAGACAATCCTGCTCACGTCTGTATTTCCGGGCTTTTTTCATGCGTTCAGGCATTGATCTGTATAATATTCCGGCATCTGTTTGTCTTACGGTTTCCGTATTGACAGCATAAACTGTTACTGAATTCATATTACTCATCACGAATTTTTTCACTGCGATCAGCTCATACCCTTTTTATATTCCATGCAAAGCATTGTCAGATCATCAAACTGCTCTGCATTCTTTACAAAGCCGTCAACGGAAGCTCTTACCGTTTTCAGTATCTCCTCCGGAATAGCATCGGCGTTTGTATTCAGCGCTTCAATCATTCTTTCAGTACCGAAAAGCTGATCGTTGCTGTCTGTAGCCTCGGGTACTCCATCGGTATAAAGGAAAAGCTTTGCGCCGGGCTTCATATCAATAGTATATTCCTTATATCTTAGCCCCTCCATACCGCCAATTACAAGACCGTGCTTGTCCTTGTAAAGCTCAAATTTACCGTCAGGCTGTTTAATAACCGGATATTCATGTCCGGCATTTGCTGCAGTAAGCTTTCCGGTAGATATCTCCAGAATGCCCAGCCATACCGTTACAAACATATCCTCACGGTTGCTGGCGCAGATAGAATTATTGGCAACCGTCAGTATCTCCGCAGGGGATTTGCCCATTTTTGCGTAATTTGCAAGTATGATCTTTGCTGCCATCATAAACAGCGCAGCCGGAACACCTTTTCCGGATACGTCAGCCATAACAAGGCACAGATGATCTTCGTCTATCAGGAAAAAGTCGTAGAAATCTCCGCCGACTTCCTTTGCGGGATCCATTGAAGCGAATACGTCAAATTCAGGACGCTCCGGAAATGCCGGGTAAATATTCGGCAGCATATTTGCCTGAATACGGGTCGCAAGAGAAAGCTCTGTTTTTATTTTGGAGCTTTCCATCTGCTGCTTCTCGTATTTTTCATTCTGATTCTTAACGATAACCGAGAACATGAATACAGCAGATCCGACTGTTACGAAAATGATAAACTGTAT
>ONNU01000280.1 GCA_900319255.1 uncultured Eubacteriales bacterium | reverse complement strand
TCTTCGTCAAAGCCTACATATCTTATGCCGTCACTGCTGCGGTACAGCTCGGCGCCTGCCGTATATTTTCCCTTCAGCAGAGAGGTGCCTGTCTTGAGCGCAGGAAAAAGCGCATTTGATGCCGTATTATATCCGCATTTCGGACAGTATTTATCGCCTACAAAGATCCTCATGCATTTATAGCAGCGTTTCTTTGTTTTTTCTTCCTTGACCGTATGATTTACCGGAGAAGGATATTTTACACTCCCTGCCCCGGCTGTATCTGACGCTGTACGCGAGGCTGAACGTACCTGGGCGGAAACCGGAGCAGAGGCATGGGCATTAACAGCCGAAGCTGAAGCTGAAGCTGCCCCTGTGGAAGCCGCTGCTGATACAGTTGATCTCAGCTCGCCGAGAAGCTCCGTTTTCAGCTCATTCTTCAGCTCGTTTTTCAATTCCTCTTTAAGCTCGTTTTTTAAAGAAGCGCTGAGCCTCCTGACATCCTCTTTCAGTTCCTCCGTCATTGTACTGAATCTGTTGGCGCTTTTGGAAAGCCGGTCCTGATTCAGCAGATCATATTCGGAAATACGCGCCGAAACCAGCTTTTCCATTTTTTCATCATTGTGATCGCTTCTGTCAATACGCCCGGCAAAAAACAGCACATCAGCATCCGTCACCGCAACGCTGAAATATCTGTCAGCGAAAATATCCCTGATATTTTTCCAGCTGTGGGTATTGCACTGACCGTAATCGTTATTTCCCGCAGAAAGCACCCTTCCCTCTGCCGTAAGACCCAGCAGATGATCGTTTCCGCTTCTTATCCTGATGACATTATTCCAGGACGAGGTCTGCTGCTTGATGGAAGAAGAGCCTCGAATAATAAGCTGACCGGCAGAATCAAGAAATGCGATAAAACTGTCACAGACACAAACATTTGTTTCCGGTGCAACAGTTTCCATGCAAAGCTTTTTCTTTTCCTCTTCGCTCAGTCTGAACAAAGACTCTATCTCTATTTTGTTATTGCTCATGATAGACCAACCCTGATAAATGAATTATTAGAAAAATCATATGAGCCGTCTGCTCACTGTATATAACTCACTCTGTCAGCTCCCCGCCGCAGCGCGCGGCATTTCCGGATCCCTGGGAATTGCTGACAGTATTTCACCATAATTTTTACCCTGAAGCATCCGTGAAACTCAACATCAAAACTATAATAATCGGAATTATTTATTCACCAGAAAGGTGCAGTTTCAGATGAGCTTTAAACACCCTCAAATAAAAAATTCCAACTCTTAGCTGATGGAGCCTGGCTTTCTGCAGGGGATAAGGAAAGGGGATTGCAAAAGGGGGAAAACGGGGGGGAACCCCTTGTGGTTTCCACCTTTTGAATGACTAAAGCAGAAATACTAATGAAGTATGCTCAAGGGATGAAAGCGGAACAGCGGATTCTGTTGCCACCCGCAGCAGAAATATCGGTTTCACGGATCCAGTTTTTATATCAATCAAATCATATTATACAACATTCAACACACATTTTCAACAATATGCGAAAAATACATGGGGGATTTTTTGATTTTTTACTGTAATATTCTGGAATCTGAACCTTCAGTCCGGACAGGCGGCAGCAAGCTCCTTTCCTTTCATCTGTTTCATTTCACGGGCAATAAATATCATTACAGTAACAAAAGAGATCACATCCGAAAGCGGGGATGCGTACATAATACCGTATACTCCGAAAAACAGGGGCAGTATCAGCACCAGCGGTATCAGGAAAAACACCTGTCTTGTCAGCGAAAGCAAAGCGCCCTTGACCGGCTTTCCGATAGCGGCGAAGAAATTCGAGGATATCACCTGCACTCCGGTCATGGGTATCAGGAGAAGGAATACCCGCATGAACATAACTGCAAATTCAAAATACAGCTCCTCATTTTCTCCCGAGCCGAATATGGAAAGCAGCTCTCTCGGAAAGATCTGGAACACTGCCAGCCCGATACCGGTAATAACAAGCTCTATCAGAATGGTAAGCTTATATATTTTCCGCACACGGTCAAATTTCTTTGCTCCGTAATTATACCCCACCAGCGGCTGCATTGCCTGCACAAGACCGATTATCACCGCAAGAATAATAGCGTTTATCTTCATAACGATACCGCTTGCTGCAAGGGGGATATCCTCCCCATAGATAGAAAGACTGCCGTAATATACAAGAGATCTGTTTATAACGATCTGGAGAACGGTGATAGCAAGCTGGGTCAGACCGTTGCTCATACCCATAACAGCTGTTTTTCTCATCTGCTGCAGTTCAAGGCGGATATGCTCTTTTCTGAGGGTGATCCTTTTGAGCTTTCTCAGATAAAGCAGTCCATAGCCTGCCGATATCATCTGTCCGATGACGGTTGCCCACGCTGCGCCGCCTACGCCAAATCCGCACACCATAACAAACAGATAATCCAGCGCCGTATTCACCACTGCGCCGATCACCATAGAGGTCATTGAATACATAGGGCTTCCGTCTGCGCGGGAGATAGTGCTCATACCGTTCATTATTACGATAAAGGGCATTCCTATCGCAGTGATTCTGGTATATTCCGCAGCATACGGGAACACATTATCATTTGCGCCGAAAGCCCTGAGAAGCGGCTCGTGAAAAACAAATATGACAAGCCCGTATATGATCCCGAACAATATCATCATGCAAAGACCGTTTCCGATATTCCTTGCAGCCTTTTCATGCTCCTTGCGTCCGAGATAGAGAGAATACCTTGCCGCTGTACCGATTCCGATGGTCAGGGTTATTGCCATACAGATGGTGGTTAGCGGAAATGCTATATTCGTAGCCGCATTTCCCAGATAGCCCACCTTCTGACCAATAAATATCTGATCCACAACATTATACAGTGAGCTGACGATCATTGCTATAATGCTGGGGATCGCAAAGCCGGCGATAAGCACCGGTATGCTTTTATACCCCAGAGGATTTTCCGGTCTTGTATTTTCGTTCATATTATCATTCCTTTTTGCTGCATTAATTTTGTATATTAACCTGAACCTGTGATACTGACATCTTCGC
>ONNU01000125.1 GCA_900319255.1 uncultured Eubacteriales bacterium | reverse complement strand
TATAACCAAATAAGGAGGGGGATAATTCATGGAAACAGTACATCTGAAAATAAATAATATCCCTGTAGAAGTGCCAAAGGGTTATACGATACTCCAGGCTGCAAAGCAGGCTAATATAGAGATCCCTACACTTTGCTACCTCAAGGATATTAACTGCATCGGCGCCTGCCGTGTATGTATGGTAGAAGCTAAAATGAACGGCAGACCTATGAGAGGTCTTCTTGCTGCCTGTGTATATCCGGCAGAGGAAGGACTTGAGGTTTTCACCAATACTCCGGCAGTAATCAAGTCAAGAAAGACAACCATCGAGCTTCTTCTTGCAAACCACAAGAAAAAGTGTCTTTCCTGCGTAAGAAACAATAACTGCGAGCTCCAGAAGCTTGCTCTTGAATATGGTGTTGACGAAGATCATTTTGAAAGCGAAGTTCCGAACTACGAAATTGATGAGCAGTCACCCTATATCGTTCGTGACAACAATAAGTGCGTACAGTGTATGCGCTGTGTTGCTATGTGTAAGAATGTGCAGACAGTATCAGTAATCGGTTCTATCAAGAGAGGTTATCAGGTACACGTTGGCAGCGCATTTGATAAGAGCCTTGCTGATTCACCCTGCGTTGGCTGCGGTCAGTGTATCGTAAGCTGTCCTGTAGGCGCTCTCCAGGAGAAGCCCCAGGAGGACAAGGTATGGGATGCAATCAATGATCCGGATAAGGTTGTAATGTTCTTTACAGCTCCGTCCATCAAAGCTACTCTCGGCGAAAGCTTCGGTATGCCTATCGGTTCAAATGTAGAGGGCAAGATGGCAGCAGCTATCCGCCGTCTCGGCGAAGGCGTAAAGGCATATAACATGGACTTTACAGCTGACCTTACCATTCTCGAAGAGGCTAATGAGCTTATCGAGAGGATACAGAACGGCGGTACACTCCCAATGTTCACATCCTGCTGCCCTGGCTGGGTAAAATTTGTTGAGCATTATTATCCTGACTTTATCCCGAACCTTTCAACCTGTAAATCACCTCAGGCTATGTTCGGCGCAGTTCTCAAGGGCTATTATGCTCAGAAGACAGGTATTGATCCCAATAAGATGTTCGTAGTCAGCGTTATTCCCTGTACTGCAAAGAAATTCGAGTGCACACGTCCTCAGCTCCGCTCAGGCGACGGCGACTATGATGATGTAGATGTAGCTCTTACAACAAGAGAGCTTGCAAGAATGATCAGACGCGCAGGTCTCGACTTTGCTGATCTTCCTGACGAAGACTTTGACGCTCCCTTTGATAAGGCAACAGGCGGCGGCGTGATCTTCGGCGCAACAGGCGGTGTTCTTGAAGCAGCTCTTAGAAATGCAGCAAGAACTCTCGACGGCGAATTCAAGATGATCGACTTTGAAGAGGTAAGAGGACCTGAGGCTATCCGTGAGGTTACTTACAATGTAGCAGGTCTTGATATCAAGGTTGCAGTTACATCAGGTCTTGGCAATGCCCGCAAGATCCTTGAGAAGATCAAGAGCGGCGAAGCTGATTATCATATGGTTGAGATCATGGCTTGTCCCGGCGGCTGTATCAACGGCGGCGGTCAGCCCTATCAGCCTGACAGCGTAAGAAATTACGTTGATTATAAGGCTCTTCGTTCCAAGGCTCTCTATGATCAGGATAAGAACAGCGAAATGAGAAGCAGTGAAGAAAGCCCCGTATGTAAGATGGTATATGACGAGTTCTTTGAGGCTCCCGGCAAGGAGAAGGCTCATAAGTATCTCCATACATCATATACAGCAAGAGGAAATAAGATGTCCTGATACATCTTTTAAAACTGTATATCATAATAAAAAACCGAAGCTCCGGTTCGTCCGGATCTTCGGTTTTTCTATTTTTACGCTCCCTTAAAAAACCGCATCCTATACCCTTTCCGGATCGTGAAAAATAGCAGAAATACTGAATTGTTTCATAAATTCAATTATTATAATTCTGTATGGGAAATTTACACTTTTGTTTATATGTTATAATATTATCGCAGAGAATACAAATTTATTATGTATTTTTTAGACGAATAATTGATAATTCTTGGTAGTATTCCGGCTATTGCAATTTATTAAGGATGATTATATGAATTATAGTGAATGCTATGAATATATGAAAGCTCTTGTTGAAGCAAAGGATTTTACAACGGTAGGAAAAGACTTTTCCTGCCTGCTGTATCTTACAGGGGAAGAAAGCGGATATATATATATTTCTTATATAAATGGCGTAAAGCTTGTGGAGCCTGTAAAGCATGAAAGCGCAAATATATTTCTGACCATGTCAACAGAGCTTTTCGGACAGATGGTAAGCGGAAATATAGATGTTTTCCGCGCATTTACGTCAGGAAAGATTCAGGCGAAGGGAAATGTATTCCTTGCGCTGGCGGTTTTAAATGCGCTGAAATAAGAGTAAGTCCCTGCGCAGATTTATTTGCGACAAAGACTGTCAGATGTCTAATGACAAGCTGATAATGATATTTTAAAATTATAATAACAGATAAAAATAATTTCTGGGAGATGATTTAATGGCAGCTTTTACAATGGACGAGTATTATCAGGGTATTTCAACAAATGCATATGAGTATTTTGGTGCTCATCCTTTGTCAGACGATGACAACGGCATAGTTTTCAGGGTGTATGCTCCTGCAGCACATGGTGTTGATGTTATCGGTGAATTCAACGGCTGGAACGGCGGATATCACCCGATGAACAGACTCAATACAGGTGTTTATGAGCTTACTGTCCCGGATGCAAGAGTCGGTCAGCTTTATAAGTTCAGGATCTATCAGCAGGGCGGAACGGTTGTTGATAAAGCGGATCCCTTTGCTTTCCATAGCCAGCTCAGACCGGACACAGCATCTGTAATTACCCGGATTGCTCCTGAAAAGTATTTCAATGATGCAAAATGGATGAAGAGCAGAACAAAATGCTTTGACACTCCCATGAGCATTTATGAGATGCATATGGGTTCATGGAAAAAGCCACAGGGAAAATCTGAAGCAGACGGCGGTGCGCAGTGGTTCAGATATGATGAGGTTGCAGATGATCTTATCAAATATGTAAAAGAGAACAATTTCACTCATATCGAGGTTCTTCCTCTCGCTGAATACCCCTTTGACGGCTCATGGGGATACCAGACAGCTCAGTATTACAGCGCTACCTCAAGATACGGCACCCCAGAACAGCTTATGATGTTCGTTAATAAATGCCATGAAAACGGCATAGGTGTTATCATAGATTTTGCATTTGTACATTTTGTAAAGGATAATTATTCCCTTGCTCATTTTGACGGAACAGATCTTTATGAGTATCCGCCGTCAGATGTAAACCAGAGTGAATGGGGAACATATAATTTCAATGTTTCCAGAGGCGAGGTTCAGAGCTATCTTCTTTCCTGCGCATCCTTCTGGCTTGACGCATACCATTTTGACGGCATAAGAATGGACGCTATCAATAACGGCATATACTGGATGGGCAATAAAGACAGAGGTGTAAACGATCGTTCTGTTGACTTCTTCAGAAAGATGAATACACAGATCAATAAGAAATACGGAAATGTAATGCTTATCGCAGAGGATTCCTCAGACTATCCCGGAGTTACAGCTACTGTAGAAGAAGGCGGACTTGGCTTCGACTATAAGTGGGATATGGGCTGGATGAATGATACTCTTGAATATATGAAGATCGACCCGCTGTTCAGAATGGGAAGCCATAACAAGATCAACTGGTCTATGGCATATTTCGGCTTTGAGCGTTTTATCCTTCCGCTGTCACATGATGAGGTAGTACACGGAAAAGCCACCATTGTCCAGAAGATGTGGGGCGGAGATTATGCAAATAAATTCGCTCAGGCAAGAACGCTTTATGCATATATGTTTACCCATCCCGGAAAGACTCTGAATTTCATGGGCAATGAGCTTGGAATGTTCAGAGAGTGGGATGAAACGAAGGAGCTTGACTGGTTCCTTATTGAAGAGTATGAGATGCACCGCTGCTTCCATCGCTTCTTCCGTGAGCTTGGCGGACTAGTAACAAAGAATCCCGCATTCTACGAGAAGGATTATAAAGAGGGCGGCTTCCTCTGGATAAATGCAGATGACGCTGACCATAATGTATTTTCATATTACAGAATGACAGACGGTCAGAAATACGTTATCGTATTGAATATGTCGCCTGTACAGAGAGATAACTATAAGATCGGACTTGAGAATGGCTGCACACTCACTGAGGTTCTCAATACCGATTATGAGATCTACGGCGGCAAGGGCATTACAAATGCCGAACCGATCAAATCCCAGCCGGTTCCCTGCTGTCAGTGGGAGCATTCAGCAGATATCAGACTTGCGCCCTTCGGCACTGCTATCTTTGAAGTAAAAGAGGATCCCAAGCCCAAGACTGCAAAAAAGGCTGCATCATCAACTAAGAAATCTACAAAATAAAATAATATGATATGACCGGAAAGCAGAAATGTTTTCCGGTATTTTTGTCATAGTATATTGTGCAGCCGGGGATATTCAAGCTCATTTATCTGCTTGATCATTATCTTAGCCCGGCTGCATTCAGCGATAAACATATTGTTTTCTCCGTTTTCCGCATAAACTTTTGCAATATGAAGAGCCTCGTCAACTTCATCAGCCTTGTCGTGAGATGAAAAAACCATCAGGATATCAGAAGCGCTGTCCCAGTTTTCTATTATTCTGTCGATCTCATTCAGCGCTTTGCTGTTGTTGCCCTTTGAGCAAAACTCAATAGCGTTGTCGATACCCTCAAGCATATCAGACGAGGTGTTGTTGTTGATAATAATGCTTATTGTCACAGCTGAAATAATAAGTATCAGTATCACTGCTGAGATTATGGTTCTTTTCATTCTATGCATCCGCCTTTTTGATGATATTGTATTTTCTGCCCCTGTTGGCAGTCATTATAAAAATATCCTTGAGCTGTATCTTTTCCCTGATAAGGGTCTGTTTCAGCCATTTTCTGTTCAGCTCGCAGAATTCCATTGATGAATCAGCGATCACACCATCGCTTACGATAACCGCCTGCATACCGTTATCCTTTGTCTGCACGCCTAATTGCGCAGCCGTTACAATATCGCTTGCAGGCTTTTTGAGAATACTCATTTTCCCATTAGTTTCAATAATTGCATAAGCCACATCTTCAAGCTTGAAAACATCCTTTTGCCTCAGCTCCTCAAAAAGATCCTCTGTACTCATTCTGAGATCAGTCATAGCCTTCTGGTCAATTTTACCGTCATTAATAACGATAACAGGCTTTCCGCAGATGACCCTGCGGAATTTATCATTTTTAAGCATAAACAGGGAAACGAAAACTTCGCAGGCAACAAGGATAAGAATAGGAATTATCCCGCTGATCATAGGCTGCTCTGTATTCTGCATAGGCACCGCGGCGATATCGGATATCAGCAGAGTTACCACCAGTTCGCTTGTCTGCAGCTCGCTTATGGTGCGTTTGCCCATTATTCTGACAGCGAAGATAATAAAGATGTAAAGCAGTAAGGTTCGTAAAACGGTTATTATCATTATCATTACTCCGTTCAGGATCACCAGTCTGCCTGAATGATCCGGATATTTGCGCAGAATAAAATCATCCCGCTTATTCATACATGAATCCGTGAAACACATCGGTATAAATATAAAAATCTACTGTATATATGAGTGATTTTATACATTTATCAGAATTATCATATTCACCGAAAGGGTGCATTTTCAGATGAGCTTTAAATCCTCAAATGAGAAAATACCAGATCCTGGCTGCTGAACCCCGGCTATCTGCAAGGGATAAGGAAAGGGGTTTTCACCTTTTGACCCGTCAAAGCAGAAATACTAACGAAGCATGACTTAAGGCAATAAAGCGGAACAGCTGATTCCTTTTTTCAGCCCGCAGCGAAGATGTCAGTTTCACAGATTCAGGTTATAATAATATCTTTATCCGTAATTCTTTTTTTATTCAGTGAATAAAAGCTTTCTCTGATGCAAAAGTTAAATAAAGACTGCACAGGATAAACCTGCCTGAAAGGATGAAAAAGATGTATGAGTTCATTTCACGGATAACCGAAATGTACGGCAGAAAAATCGAAGATAAAACCATAAAAACCAAAACAGAGCTTACAGCATCCCTTGAAAATAATATCAGCTGTATTAAGGAAGCTTTCAGCGGTTCATCAGATCTGACGGTGCATCAGCTTGATCTCAGGGGGATAAGGGGCGCAGTTATATCGATAGATAATATGATAAATAAGGATATGCTTGCACAGGGCATACTCCGCCCGCTTTACGCCTATAGCTTTTCGGGTGATGCAGAAAAATGCCTGACAGATATCGAATATAAGCTTTTGTATACGGATGATATAAAGGAAATAACCACTTTTGAAGAGGTGCATCAGTTTATAATGTCCGGCTTTGCAGTTATCGCTGTAGAGGGCTGCAATAAAATGCTCACTGTAGGAATACAGGGCTACAGGACAAGAGGCATTTCCGAGCCGCAGTCAGACGTTATCCAAAGAGGTTCCAAGGAAGGCTTTGTGGAAGCGTTAAGGACAAATATCACCCTTGTGCGGAGAAGGATAAAAAGCACAAAGCTCAAATGCGAGATAATCACAGCCGGGAATATATCCGGGACAGAGCTTTGCATATGCTATCTTGCAGGAACGGCGTCGGATGAAATACTTGCAGAGCTGCGAAAAAGGATCGCCGCGATAGATCTTGACACGATTCTTGCAGCAGGCTATCTTGTTCCGTACCTTGAGGACAGCGGCGTGAATTCACCCTTCAGGGGTGTCGGGATAACGGAGCGCCCGGACACTTTGTGCGGCAAAATGACAGAAGGAAGGATAGGCATTCTTATCGACGGAGTACCCTCAGCGCTTATAGTACCTTATCTCTTTGCAGAATATTTCCAGACGCTGGATGATTACTCAAACCGTCCGTATTTTGCAGTATTCACAAGACTGCTGAAATTTGCAGCCTTTTTTATTTCTGTACTGCTTCCCGGCTTTTATACATCCCTGGGAACCTTTGACCCGGAGATGTTTCCCACATTAACGCTGAATAAGATCGCGGTTTCCATTGCCGGCACTCCGATGTCGCTGATGTCAGAAACGCTGCTGATACTTCTTGTATATGAAATAATGCGAGAATCAGGTCTGCGTATGCCTCAGCCGCTGGGATATGCAGTAAGTATTGTAGGCGGACTGGTGATAGGGGATACAGCGATAAATGCCGGGCTTATCGGGGCGCCCACCTTGATGGTAGTAGCGATATCTGCAATTTGCTCATATATAATCCCGAATCTGTACGCTCCCGCAGCCATACTGCGAATACTCTTTACCATTGCCGGCGGCATCGGCGGGATATGGGGATTGTCGGCTGTATTCTGCATGGTATTCGTAGAGCTTTGCGCAAAAACAAGCTTCGGCATACCCTACACATCTCCCATCACACCGCCGGGAGTATCAGCGCTGAGAGATGTGTTTATACGCGCAGGCTGGAAAACGCTGTCAAAAAAGCAGGAACGCATCCAGAATATGCCCGGTTCTGAAGTCAAGGAGAAATGCCAGAATGTATAAGCTAAAAGAGGAATTTATTACCCCGCTCCAGCTCACTGTGTTTTTGTTTACCATGAAGCTTCCGCTTCTGTTGCTGAATCCATTTGCAGAGGATATTAACCTGAGCGTTTCACATTGGCTGCTCCCGCTTTTGCTCAGAGCGATAATAATGCTGATGATCGCAGCTGTCATTGTCAGATACAAAAATAAAAGACCTGACAGACCGCAGATATCACCGCTGTTTTCTGCAGCTGCTGCAATAGCCGGAGTATATTTTTCCGTATTGTATCTTGCAAGACTACTGATATTCTGCAGGGAATTTTCATCGGATGAGATAAATGAAGTCATTATTATCGCCGCAGTTCTGATAGTATGCAGCTTTGCCGCTGGAAAGGGAATAGAAGCCATCTTCCGGTTTTCGGCAATCGCTTTTGCTTTTATTATGATCTCGGCAGCAGTAATCGCAGTATTTTTGTATCCGCTATATAATAATGAATTGCTCACTGCTGATAAAGCCGTTCACATAAGCGAAACAGTAAACGATCTTATGATATTGCTTTCAGAAGCGCCGGAAATTATCTTCCTGATTCATTTTTCTTCCTATACAAGAAAAAACCTTCAAAAAGCAGTCACCTGCTGGGCTGTATTTGAAGGATTGTTCCTGATGGCAATGCTTGTTCTTATCTGCGGCGCAACAGGCAGTTATACAAAGGGGATGCTTTTCCCACTGTTCAGGATGACGGATGCATCCGGCTCGCTTCAAAGGCTTGATCCCTTGTTTATCGGGGTTATGATATCATCCTTTGTCTGTTTTCTTTCAGCTCAGCTGTATATTATCAAAAAGGGCGCAGCCGTTCTGATAGCAGAGAGAAAAAAATCAACGCTGCTTTATTATGCTGTATTGTCAATGCTGTTTGTATTTCCCGTTATGCTGTCTGATAACGAGAGCCTTATGAAAACCCTGTACGATAAAAGAGTGATGCTTACAGTTATCGCCGTTTCTGCGGCAGCAGTACCTCTTGCAGTTTATCTTTGTCGTTTGCTCAGCAGAAAAGGGAAAAAATACGCTGTAAGCATGGGCGCGCTGCTTCTGTCAATAACGCTGCTGCTTACTTTTTCCTCAGGCTGTAAAGCAACACAGCTGAATCAGCGTCTTATCGTTCAGGGGATAGGAATAGATAAAACCCCTACCGGATGCTGTATCACATTGATAACTCTTGATACAGGATCGCTGAAGGAAGAAAACACCATCACCATACGAAACTATGAAGGCGAAAGCATAGATTCAGCATTCAGAAATTCTGAATATACCAGCGGAAAAAAGCTGATGCTCAGCCAGTGCCTGTTTATAATAATGAATAGATCAGCCTGTAAAGAAGCGGATAATATTCTCGGATATTTTGCAAAGCAGAAGGAAATAATAAAGACCGCCAATATCATGACCAGCGAGGGAACAGCTGAAGACACCATAAAAACAGCGGTCAATGATTATAAATACCATAGCGAGGATATCAGCATAATATCCGACAGCAGCGTATCAGACCAGCCCGTACCGCATTTCACACTTTTTGATTATATATCAGAAAAAGACAACCCCTCGCATGAGATACTCCTGCCGGTAATAAAGACAGATAATAAAACGTCATCCCTTACCTGCAAAAGAGGTCTGGTATTAATGAGAGAAAAAAACGCCGTTTTTGAATTGAATGAAAAGCAAACATCGGCAGCCCTTGCCAATTCAAAAAACAGACGCTGACAGTTGTTTCCCCCTTTTGCAATCCCCTTTCCTTAACCCCCGTGGCAAGCCTGACTTTAATGACTAAGAGTTGGTATTATCAGGAGCTTTACAAATCTTTCTGATGCAGATAGCAAAAATCAAAAGTCCGGATTACCTCACCCTACCGATCCTCCGCGCGTTGGAC
>ONNU01000068.1 GCA_900319255.1 uncultured Eubacteriales bacterium | reverse complement strand
TTGTTCAACTTTCATGCACTAAGTTATACTTTTTTCAGTATTTTCTGCTTTGGTGAGTCAAAAGGTGGAAACCACAAGGGGTTCCCCCTTGAGTTTTCCCCCTTTTGGAATCCCCTTTCCTTATCCCCTGTAGAAGCCAGACTCCAGCGGCTAAGAGCTTGTGTTTTTATATTTTCGCTGTTGAGTTTACGGATTCAGGTAAGAAGTCGGCTCAGAATAATTCCATTTCACCCTTACTACCCAACTATAACACGCGAGAATAAAAGTAAAGCATTGTCAGACCTGCCCCCGCGTTTTTGACAGCGCCGGCACGCCGGCGCTGCCGGCAGGATTAAATGGTTGAAATGGGGATGAAAATGTGGTAGAATAAACTGTAAGTATGTTTTTTTGTAAAATGGGATAAAGGTTTTTCCCTGATGAAGTGGAAAATGGTGGTGAAAGAATGCATGTAAATGTTCTGGGAGCAGGGCTTGCCGGCTGCGAGGCGGCATGGCAGATCGCGCGAAGAGGCGTGAAGGTCAGACTTTTTGAAATGAAGCCGCAGAAAAAAACGCCTGCTCATTCAAGTGATAATTTCTGTGAGCTTATATGCTCAAATTCCCTCAAGGCAGCAAGAGTGGAAAGCGCTGCGGGACTGCTGAAGGAGGAAATGCGCCGTATGGGCTCGCTTCTTATGCAGTGCGCGGATAAATGCTCTGTTCCGGCAGGCGGCGCGCTTGCGGTGGATCGGAATGATTTTTCGGCTATGGTAACGCAAAGGCTTATGGCTCATCCGGATATTGAGATAATCGGCAGAGAAATTACGGATTTCCCCCGGGACGGTATCACCGTTGTTGCGACAGGTCCGCTGACAAGCGATGCTTTTGCTGAAAAAATAATCGGACGCTGCGGCGGGAGCCTTCATTTCTTCGATGCGGCTGCTCCTATCGTGACCGCAGACAGCATCGACTTTGAATATGCCTTCACCGCTTCAAGATATGACAAGGGCGGAGATGACGCTTATATCAACTGCCCGATGAATAAGGAAGAATACGAAAGCTTCCACGCTGCTCTTGTAAGTGCCGAGCGCGCCCCGAGACATGATGTGGATGTTATGAACCCGAAGGTGTACGAGGGCTGTATGCCGGTGGAGATACTTGCGGGAAGAGGGCTTGATACGCTGCGCTTCGGACCTATGAAGCCGGTGGGGCTGCGCGACCCGAAAACAGGACACCGTCCCTGGGCAGTGCTTCAGCTTCGCACTGAAAACAGCGAAAAGACCCTGTATAATCTTGTGGGCTTCCAGACGAACCTTAAATTTCCGGAGCAGAAAAGAGTTTTCGGTATGATCCCGGCTCTGAGAAATGCCGAATATGTACGCTACGGCGTGATGCACAGGAATACCTTCCTTGATTCGCCAAGGCTTCTCGGCGCAGATTACGCTATGAAGGATGATCCGGAGCTTTTCTTCGCAGGACAGATGACCGGCGTTGAGGGCTATATGGAATCGGCAGGCTCGGGTCTTATCGCTGGTGTTAATGCGGCAAGACGCGCTCTGGGCAAGCCGCCTGTAATACTTCCGCCGGAAACGATGAACGGCGCGCTTTCACATTATATTGCGGAAAGCCAGTCCGGCGATTTTCAGCCCATGGGAGCAAATTTAGGTATCCTGCCGCCGCTTGCAGAGCATATCAGAGATAAACGTGAGCGGGCAGCAGCGTATGCAAAAAGAGCTCTTGAGATCCTTGAGAGCGTTCAGCCTGCATTTCAGGAGGGAATAACAGAATGAAAGTAATAGTCGATGCCTTCGGAGGAGATAATGCGCCTCTTGCGGTTCTTAAAGGTTGTATAACCGCCGCAGGGAATGACCCGGAAACGCAGATCGCTCTGGTGGGCAATAAGGATAAGATAAATAAATGCGCAAAGGAAAATGAGCTTGATCTCACGGGAATAGAGATCTTTGACGCGCCCGGTGAGCTTACTATGGAGGACGACCCGGGGGCTGTGCTCAAGGAGAAAAAGGACAGCTCGATGGCTGTGGGACTGAGGCTTACTGCCGAGGGCAAGGGCGACGCCTTTGTCAGCGCCGGAAACAGCGGTGCAATAACCCTTGGCGCAACAATGATCGTCAAGCGTATAAAGGGCGTCAAGCGTCCTGCATTTGCGCCGATCATGCCCACCTCCGGCGGACCGTTCATGCTGATCGACGGCGGAGCAAATGTTGAGGTCAGGGCGGAAATGCTCAGACAGTTCGCTATCATGGGCAGCGTATATATGGAAAAGATACTTGGCATAAAGAATCCCAAGGTCATGCTTGCAAATGTGGGCACAGAGGATCATAAGGGAGATACACTGCGGCATGAGGCATTTGCCCTGCTCAAGGAAACGGATATCAAT
The DNA here is from genome assembly GCA_900319255.1 of uncultured Eubacteriales bacterium. Lineage (GTDB taxonomy): Bacteria > Bacillota > Clostridia > Oscillospirales > Acutalibacteraceae > UBA1213. Next base: position 14,208 of record ONNU01000068.1, on the reverse strand, counting down.
TTCGCGGGTAATACCGAAGCAAGGGATATCCCCTCCGGAGTCGCTGATGTTATCGTTGCAGACGGCTTTACCGGGAATGTTATCGCAAAGATGTATGAGGGCGCTGCAAAGGAGATCGTGGGAATGTTCAAGGGCGTTTTCTATAAGAATCTCCGCACAAAGCTGGGCGCTCTGATGATGAAAAAGGAAATGAACGATCTTCGCCAGTATTTTGATTACAACCGTTACGGCGGAGCTGTTGTCATGGGGGTTAACAAGCCTGTGTTCAAGGCTCATGGAAGCGCTAATGAGGTAGCAATCGCCGCTGCGGTAAAGGCTGCCGCAGATTATGCAAAAACAGGCGCAATTGAAATAATAGCAGACAAGCTTGCGCAGCTTAACAAAAAGGATGCCGAGGGATAAAAAATGAAAGAACTTGAAAAAAGAATTGGCTATACCTATAAAAACATATCATATCTTGAAAATGCCCTGACCCATTCCTCCTATGCGAATGAGGTTCGTCACGGCACAAAAAGCAATGAAAGACTTGAGTTTTTAGGCGATGCGGTGCTGAGCATCGTGGTTTCGGATTATATCTACCGCAACTGCCCAAAGCTTCCGGAGGGGGAGCTTTCAAAGCTCAGGGCTGCTCTTGTATGCGAAAAGAGCCTTTGCAGATTTTCCGCAGCGCTGGGAGTAGGCTCATATCTGCGTCTGTCAAGGGGAGAAAAGAACCTCCGGGGCGATGAAAGACCCTCGATCCTTGCGGATGCATTTGAAGCGATAATCGCATCCATATATCTTGACGGCGGAATGGAGCAGGCAAGGAAATTTATCATGCGCTTTGTAGAGCCTGAGATAAAGAACCCCAAGCCCCGCGCCTTCAAGGATTACAAGACCACATTGCAGGAAATTATCCAGCGCAATCCTGAGGAAAAGCTTTCATATGTTCTTGCAGGCGAGGAAGGTCCTGACCATGACAAGCATTTCTTTGTGGAGGTGCATCTGAATAATAATGTCATCGGCAAAGGCGGCGGCAGAAGCAAAAAGGAAGCTGAACAGCAGGCCGCCCGTGAAGCTCTCAAGCTCATGGGGTATTAGTGGTCAGAATTTGGAATTATATTGAATTAGGAATTAGTTATAGTTGTTAGTTGGTTAGTAAAATGTCTGGCTTGCGATGGGGGATAAGGAAAGGGGATTGCAAAAGGGGGGAACCCCTTGTGGTTTCCATCTTTTGACCCGCCAAAGCAGACCGCAGCGGAGATGTCAGTTTTACATTTTCAAAAAAGTCAAGAGGAAAAGAGAAGGATCATGGTTGGTAGTGATGATAAGAAAAAAATAAAAGGAGTATATATTGCCGCCGGGGTGTTCTATATCCTGCTTATCGGGATTTGGGGAGTGCTGGAGCTGTTTCTGATGCCCTGGATGAATGCAAATCTGTCAGAAACGATGACGGAGCTTATCAAGGAAGTGGGACTGAAAATACCCTTCTGGTTTGTTCCTGCGTTTATCCTCTGGAAACGCTTTGACAGCAGTATGTATGTCCGGGCAAAGGAAATGTTTTCCGTAAGGAAGGAGCATCTGTGGTATCTTCTGGTGATCGCAGGGTTTACTGCGTTCCATATCGTTACCGCCTTCAGGACAAAGGGCAGTCTCACCATAAACAGTGATTTCACCCTTCTGGATATTCTGATGTCGGTGGTTATCGGATTTTGCGAGGAGATCGTTTTCAGGGGCTTTCTTCTGAATGCTGCGCTGAGAGAGGGAAAAAGCGATATCCTGCCCATTGCGGTAAATGCTGTGCTTTTTGTGCTGATACATTTCCCGGTCTGGTACAGGACAGGCAACCTTGTTACCTATCTTACAAGCGGATCATTCCTGCAGGTGGTCATACTCAGCGTGATTTTCAGCGTAAGCTTTAAAAAGAGCAAAAGCCTTGTGGTTCCCGCTGCGCTTCATATGTACTGGGATCTGCTGTGCTTTATGTTTTAGGAGAAATAAATGAAGCATTCAAATATTGCGATTTTCGTTCCCCATAACGGATGCCCTCATCAATGCTCCTTCTGTAATCAGCGGGAGATAACCGGGCAAGGCTTTCAGCCGGGAGCGGAGGATGTGAAAAATGCAGCGGCAGCCGCAGTGAAAAGCCTTGGTGAAAAGGCGAAGAATGCAGAGATAGCATTTTTCGGAGGAAGCTTTACAGCGATAGACAGAAATTATATGACAGAGCTTCTCAGTGCGGCTTATCCATATGTCAGGGACGGCAGCTTTGCCGGGATAAGACTTTCCACAAGACCTGACGCAATCGACAAAGAGGTGCTTGATATCCTGCGCAGCTTCGGAGTAAGCTCCATTGAGCTTGGAGCGCAGAGCATGGACGATCAGGTGCTGCTGATGAATGAAAGAGGACATACAGCCGGTGATGTGATAAAAGCATCGGAGCTGATACATGAATACGGCTTTTCTCTGGGCTTGCAGATGATGACAGGGCTGTACGGCAGCACCCCGGACAGGGACAGGTACACCGCCGCAGCATTGGCAGAGCTGCATCCGCAAACGGTACGAATATATCCCACTGTTGTGATGAAGGGAACAAAGCTGTATGATTATTATAAACAGGGACTTTATGATCCCCCGGATACAGAACAGTCAGTGCCGCTTTGCGCTGAGCTTCTGAGGTTCTTTGAAGGCAGGGGCATAAGCGTTATAAGACTGGGACTGCATGACAGCCCCAGCCTTCGTGAAAGCATGGCGGCAGGAGCGTTCCATCCATCGTTCCGTGAGCTTTGCGAAAGCAGGATCATGCTTGAGGCGGCGGAAAAACTTTTGAAAAGGGAAAAACCACAGGGCGGACAGGTGAATATCGCCGTCAGCCCGAAAAGCATATCAAGATTCACAGGTCAGAAAAAAGCCAATATACAAAAGCTCTCGGAGCTTGGGTATATGATAAAGCTCGTACCTGACGAAGCACTTGATAAATACGGTATGTATATCTATAATAAAAAAGAATTGAAGTGATAAATTGAGATTAAAGGCATTGGAAGTGCAGGGCTTCAAAACCTTTCCGGATAAGACAAAGCTGAATTTTACCGACGGCATAACCGCAGTTGTGGGACCCAACGGCAGCGGAAAAAGCAATATCAGCGACGCTATCCGCTGGGTACTGGGAGAGCAGTCAGCAAAGGCGCTGCGCTGCTCAAAGATGGAGGATGTCATCTTCAACGGTACTCAGCAGCGTAAGAAAACAGGCTATGCACAGGTGACGCTTTCATTTGAAAATAAGGACAGAACGCTGCAGTTTGACGGTGATGACGTAGCGATAACAAGACGCTATTACCGTTCGGGAAACAGCGAGTACCTGATAAATAACACAGCCGTAAGACTGCAGGATATCCATGAGCTTTTCATGGACACCGGACTTGGCAGAGACGGCTATTCCATGATCGGTCAGGGCAAGATCGACAGCATCGTTGCTACAAAGGGCGAGGACAGACGAGAGATCTTTGAGGAAGCCGCAGGAATATCCAAATTCAGATATAAAAAGGCTGACGCTGAAAGACGGCTTGACAAAACGGAGAATAACCTTGTAAGACTCAGGGATACTCTCAGCCTGCTGGAGAGCAGGGTGGAGCCGCTGAGGATACAGTCCGAAAAGGCGAAGGCATATCTTGAATATGCAGAGGAAAAGAAAGGGCTGGAAATAGCGCTCTGGCTGAGGACACTTGACCGCAGTGCAAATGCCGTAAGAGAGCAGGAGGATAAGATCGCGGTAGCAGAGACCCAGTACAGCGATACTGAAAACGCTCTTGAAAGCATCCGCAAAGAAAGCGAACAGATATATACAAGCCAGAATAATTACAGCCTGGAAATTGAAAAGCTGAGAACCGATATTGCGGAAAATGAAAGCAAGTCGGCGGAAAAGCGTTCCCGTGCCGCTGTTCTGCAAAGCGATATCAGACATAATGAGGATACTGCCGAAAGAATACGGGTCGATGTCCGGATGCATACTGATTCAGGCAGGCAGCTTGAAAAGGATATTGAAAAAAAGCAGGCGGAGATCGACAGGCTTTGCGGTCTTAAAGATGAGCACAGCAGTCAGCAGGATAAATATACCGATGAGCTTCTCAGATTAAGAAGCGGAGAAAATGCTTCTGAGGGACAGCTCAATGATGTCAACCGTTCCCTTGCAGAGCTGAGCGCAAAGGCAAGCGAGGCAAAGGTAAAATATATGACCTCCGAAAGCTCCATAGCCGAGCTTAAAGAAAGAATGGGCGCTCTTGATAATACCATCAATGCAAGGCGCTCCCAGATAGCTACTCTTGAAGAGATAATCTCAGATTACAGCGGCATGACAGGGGACTGCGACAAAAATATCGCCTCTCTGACAGAGCAGCAGGCTGTCATTCAGAAAAGCATTGACGAGCAGAAAAAGAAATGCTCTGAATACAGCGATAAGATAAATGATCTGCGCATCGAAGCCAGACAGCTTGAAAGCAAGGCGAGAATGCTGGAGGAGCTGGAAAAGAACCTTGAGGGCTTTGCCCAGAGCGTAAAGCATATAATGCATGAATACAAAAAGGGCGGTCTTGAGGGCATACACGGTCCCGTTTCAAGAGTTATCAAGACCTCTTCAAAGTACAGCACAGCTATTGAGATCGCTCTCGGCGCAGCAATGCAGAATATCGTTACGACTGACGATGACAGCGCTAAAAAAGCCATCGCCTTCCTGAAAAGGACAAACGGCGGACGCGCGACCTTCCTTCCCATGTCTACCATCAAGGGCAGGAGCCTGAATGAAAACGGGCTTGACAGCTGTGACGGCTTTGTGGGAATAGCGGCGGATATCTGCTCCTGCGAGGAATGCTATCAGGGCATACTGATGAACCTTCTGGGCAGGATAGTAATTGCCGAGGATCTTGATAAGGCTGTGAGGATCGCAAAGAAGTATTCCTACCGCTTCAAGGTCGTTACCCTTGACGGTCAGGTGGTAAATGCCGGAGGCTCTCTCACCGGCGGCTCGCTGACAAGAACAGCGGGACTTCTGGGCAGAGCTGATGAAATAGACAGCCTGAAAAAGCAGGCTGAGGAAAAGCATCAGAGAGTCAGAAAAGGCGAAGCTCTTCTTGAAGAGGAGCAGAAAAAGCTTGAGGAGCTTGAAGCTGAGATAGAGAGCGCAAACGAAGAGATAAATACCGCAAAAAGCGATAAGATAAAATTAGAGGCTGAGATAAAAAGCCGCAGCGCAGAGCTTGAATCCACAAAAAGCTCACTGAGTGAGATCCTTCGTGAAAAAGAAGGCTCAGGGAAAAAGCTTGAGGAGCATAGCTCGCAGATGGAAAACGCAAGGATAGAGCTTGACGGTCTGAGAAAAGAGATCAGCGAAAATGAAGAAAGGGTAAGAGAGCTTACCGGATCAAAGGATGAGATAATCAGAAAACGCGAACAGCTCAGCGAAAAGCTGCAGGAGGTACGCCTGAAGCTTCTCAATACAGAAAAGGATATCGCATCCGTAAACGGCGAGATCGAAAATTCAAGGCTCAGACTTGAAAGCACAAAGGAGAGGATCAGCTCAGGCATTGCCGAGGCAGATGCTCTTGAAGAAAAGAATAAGCAGTTAGAGCTTGAAATGACAGAGCTTGAAAAGCAGGCTCAGGAGCTTGCAGGGTCATCGGAAGTGCTTCGCGAAAGGATCGAAAATATCAGGGTGCAGAAGCTGGAGCTTGACAAAAGAAGCTCCCAGCTGCGTCAGGATGAGCGTGATAAGACAAGCGAGCGCGAAAGGATCAGCGGAGAGCTTGCAAGACTTGAGGAGCGCCGTATAAATCTCCAGAAGCAATATGACGATATCAATGCAAAGCTGTGGGAGGAATATGAGCTGACGAGGCGCGAGGCTGAACAGTGCGCAGCAAGGATAGAGGATCAGGGCAAGGCTCAGAGAAGACTATCCGAGCTGAAGCAGAAGATAAAGGGTCTGGGCAGCGTAAATGTAGGCGCGATAGATGAATATAAAGAGGTCAGCGCCGAATATCAGTTTATGAAGCTGCAGATCGGCGATGTTGAAAAATCCAAATCGGAGCTGATAAAGCTTATCACCGAGCTTACAAAGCAGATGCGTGAGATCTTTATCGACCGCTTCAATATGATAAACGAAAACTTTTCCAAGACCTTCGTGGAGCTTTTCGGCGGCGGAAAGGCATCCCTTTCCCTGTCCGATCCGGAGAATGTGCTTACAACGGGGGTAGATATCACCGTGGAGCCTCCCGGAAAGATCGTTTCACATATAGAGCTGCTGTCAGGCGGCGAAAAGGCGCTTGTAGCCATAGCGTTGTATTTTGCGATAATGAAGGTACGTCCGGCGCCGTTTTGCGTAATGGATGAGATAGAAGCGGCGCTTGACGATGTAAATGTCTACCGCTTTGCAGAATATCTCAGGAGAATGAATGATAAGACGCAGTTTATATGCATTACGCATAGACGAGGCACAATGGAAGAAGCGGATGTGCTGTATGGTGTAACGATGCAGGACAGAGGTATTTCAAAGCTGCTGGAGCTGAATGTCAGTGAGGTAGAGCAAAAGCTTGGAATGAAGGCATAAAACTATTCATGTTCTCACCCGAAAAAAGGAGGAATGTTCGTGGGATTCTTTGAAAAAATCAAAAACGGACTTAAAAAGACAAGAGATGCGCTTTTCGGCAGGATAGACAAGCTGCTGAAATCCTTTACAAAAATCGACGACGAGCTTTTCGAGGAGCTGGAGGAGCTTCTTGTAATGGGCGATGTCGGAATGTATACCGCAGATAAGATCTGCACAGAGCTTAAAAAAAGAGTAAAAGAAGAGGGTATCACCGACCCCTCGGAGATCAGGCGCTTGCTTGAAGAGGTAGTGACGGAGATGCTCAAGGGCGGTCAGGAGCTGGATACCAGCACAAAGCCCTCGGTTATCCTTGTCATCGGCGTAAACGGCGTGGGCAAGACCACCACTATAGGAAAGCTCGCTGCAAAATTCGTCAGAGAAGGCAAAAGGGTCACTCTTGCGGCAGCGGATACCTTCCGCGCTGCGGCTATCGACCAGCTTGAAATCTGGGCTGAGCGCGCAGGAGCTGATATCATCAAGCAGAACGAAGGCTCAGACCCGGCAGCAGTCGTATTTGACGCTATTTCCTCAGCAAAGGCAAGGGGCAGCGATATCATTATTGCCGATACAGCGGGCAGACTTCATAATAAGAAAAATCTCATGGGAGAGCTTGCAAAGATAAACCGTATCATCGACAGAGAGCTGCCGGATTCCGCAAAGGAGGTACTTCTTGTACTTGATGCCACCACCGGTCAGAATGCTGTCAACCAGACCAAGGAATTCAGAGAAGCTGCCGGCATAACCGGTATCGTCCTGACAAAGCTTGACGGTACGGCAAAGGGCGGCGTTGTTCTTGCGATAAAGGAGGAGCTGGACGTTCCGGTAAAATTCATCGGTGTGGGTGAGCAGGTGGACGATCTGCAGCCCTTTGTACCGGAGGATTTCGCAAGGGCGCTTTTCGCAGACGAAAATACTATCGAGGAAGCTACAAAGGCGGAGCAGCAGGCTGAACAGACCTCCGCAGAGAGTGAAGCAGTGCCTGAGATTGCAGCTGAATCTGAAAAGACAAGACCTGCAACCGCTGATATCTGGGAGCAGATAGATGCTGAAAACGAAGCTGAAAGACAGGCTCTCGGGCAGGATGAGGAAGCAAAAAAGCAGGCTGAGCTTGAGCAGCAGGAGGCTAAAAAGGCTCTTGAGGCAGAAAGACAGCAGAAGCGTGAGGAAAGAAAAAGCCGCGCAAAGAAGCGCAGCTGGAGTACGGATGCAGCCGCAGATACACACTCAGCAGAGGATGATGACTGGCTGAAGGCATGGCGTGAGGGCGGCGAAGGCTGATATGCATAAAGCCACGTTCCGCAGAAGTCTTATCGGGGCAGCGAAGAATCTTCAAAGACCTCCGGACAAGACAGAAGCTGTCATATTCAATTTATAGTGAGAATATGACAGACGGAACTGACAAAAAATTATTAGCAGACAGATCCGTCAGCAGGGAAAAAGGAGAAGGATATATATGAATTTTGTAATAGCATCAAATAATCAGAAAAAGGTACAGGAGCTTGAAAGAATACTCAAGCCTCTTGGCATCAGCGTAAAAACAGCGGCAGAATTGGGGGTATCCCTTGACGATGTTGAAGAAACGGGCATGACCTTCAAGGAGAATGCTGAGATAAAGGCGGAGGCTGCGCTTAAAAAGACAGGGCTTCCCGCTATTGCCGACGACAGCGGACTGATGGTAGATGCGCTGGGGGGCAGACCGGGAGTATATTCCGCGCGCTATGCAGATACCGATACAGATAAGATCAATAAGCTTACCGCAGAGCTTGCAGCAGCCGAAAGCGATGACAGATCTGCGCATTTCACCTGTGTAATCTGCTGTGCATTCCCGGACGGCAGGAAAATATTTGCCTATGGCGAATGCGCCGGCACTATAGGCTATGCGCCGAGAGGAACAAACGGCTTCGGCTATGACCCCATTTTCTTTGTAGAGGGCAACAAGACCTTCGCAGAGCTGACCGATACCCAGAAGGACGCCATGAGCCACAGAGGTAAAGCCCTCAAGGAGCTGAGCGAGCTGCTCAGGCAGGAGGTTTAGTTTGTAGTAAATAGTTTTGGTTTATAGATCAATTTAGCTCAGAACCCCTCAGTCAGCTTCGCTGACAGCTCCCCTAAAGGGGAGCCTATGAGAGCCTCTGGAAGCCGCGAGCCTCTCCTTTAGGGGAGGTGCCGAGCGCAGCGAGGCGGAGGGGTCAACTAACAACTAACGACTAACACATGTATAATAAAATGAAAGAGGAAAAACGATATGCTTACAAGTAAACAAAGAGCGTTTCTTCGTTCGCTTGCTACGGATATAGATACTATTGTCCATGTAGGCAAGGGAGGAATGAGCGAGCAGATAATAAAACAGGCGGATGATGCAATGACCGCCAGAGAGCTTATCAAGGGCAGAGTGCTGGAAACAGCAGATATCAGCCCCAGAGAAGCAGCAGAAATGATCGCAGCAAATACCGGCTGTGATGTAGTGCAGGTGATCGGTTCAAAATTTGTGCTTTTCCGCAGAAATCCCGAATCGCCGAAGATAGAACTGCCCAAAGCCAAAAAAGGCGCGCGCAGATAATACGGAATTTCCGCTTGACCTGAAACGGAGGAATCATAATGAAGACAGGAGTGTTCGGAGGGAGCTTCAATCCCATACATAATGGCCATATAGAGCTTGCAAGGGCGGTTTTCAGGGAGCTTTCCCTTGACAGACTGCTGATAATGCCGGCATATATACCGCCGCATAAGCTGACAGACGGCGCTGCATTTCCGGATCAGCGCTATGAGATGTGCAGCCTTGCCGCAAGAGATATCGAGGGCATCGAGGTCAGCAATATCGAAATCAAACGACAGGGAGCAAGCTATACCTACCTGACGCTGAAAGAGCTTTCGCAGATCTACCCGGAGGATGAGCTTTATCTTATTACCGGCGCAGATATGTTTATGACCCTCCATCAGTGGAAGCATCCCCAGACAATATTCAGGCTTGCCACAGTCTGCGGTGTTCCGAGAAATAATGACGATATCACCGTTCTTGAAAAGCAGGCGGAATATCTTCAGAGCCTTGGAGCAAGAACAAGGGTGCTGGATGTAAAGGTAATGACGGTTTCTTCCACCGAAATACGCCATAAGGTAAAGGCAGGGGAGGATATCTCCGGTCTTGTTGATCCGGCAGTAAAGAAGTATATCAGGGAGCATTATCTGTATAGATAGGGGCGGATTTCTTATGGATATAAAGGAGTATGCAGAAAGAATAAGAAATGAAAGACTCGTTATATCAGAACTTGTTATCTCACATAGAACCAAAAACATAGTATTCCACTTTACCGATATTACCATGATCTTTACAAAGCCGCTGGAGCCTGACAGAGATGTCATGTGCCTTGTGTTCAGGAATTGCAGGTCTGTTTCTCTGAAGGATGAGGTACTGAATACACCCTTTCGTCCTGCTTTTATTATTGAGGATATTTCCGACAGGGGATATGAGAATTGCAATTACTTTGTAAAAGATGCCGAGGAAGAATGCAGCTTTTACTGCGAAAGCATAAAGGGCAGCGAATAAACGCACGCCTGAATAAAAACAAACCCGGAAAAGAATAAGGAGAAAGAAAATGGGATTATTGACACCGACTGTAGCGCTCGATCATGTAACGGATATCACTCCCGAAATGCTGAAGGAAATGGGAGTAGATGCAATGCTGCTGGATGTTGACAATACTCTTGCGCCCCCCACGGAAAAGACCCCGTATAAAGGCGTGCAGGAATGGATAGACAGTGTAAAAAGCAGCGGAGTAGCCGTAGTGATATGTTCAAATAATTTTCACAAGAGGATAGAGCCGTTTTCCCGGTCAGTGGGACTGGATTGTGTTTCCATGAGTCTCAAGCCCTTTCCCTTTGGCTTTAACCGCGCGAAGAAAAAGCTCAATGAAAAGCCTACCTCAGTAGTGGTGGTAGGAGATCAGATATATACGGATGTACTGGGAGCGAATCTTGCGGGGATGAAGTCGATACTTCTGAAGCCCCGTTCAGCGGAATACGGCATCACCATAAAAATACGCAGAGCGCTTGAAAAAAACATCAGGAAAAAGCTGTATAAATAAGGGAGGGGAGAGCGCATATGTCAGTATCAGATCCGAAAACAATAGACGCAATGACCGTGAGCGGAGGACAGCTGGTCATGCTGATAAGCGATCATCTCCGCTGGGACGGATATCAGGCGGAGCATCTGAGTATGCTGCAGGACAAGCTTAACACATACATCCGCTATATAGATTCCGGCGGGTATAAGGAGAAATACAGCGGGGCGGATATCAGTTCGTTTGTAATAGATGTAGTATTCCTGCATCCCTTTGATATCGGCTTTGTCAGGATGGTGGAGCTTGTCAGACCGGAGCTTGATAAACGTAATATAACCATAAAATACAGGATAAGCAATAGCCGGAAGGAGAGCGCAAAATGAAGAGAATTCTATTTCTACTCGGACCTAATCTTAATATGGTAGGCATCCGTGACACAGGAACATACGGCACAGAAACAGCCGCAAGCATAAACGAGCAGGTAAAAGCATGGGCGCAGGAGCTTGGGGCAGAGCTTGAGATATACCAGTCGAACCACGAGGGGGATCTCATAGACAAGATCCACAGCGCCTACGGTGAGAAAGACGGAATAATGATAAACGCAGGCGCGCTGACACATTACAGCTACGCTTTGATGGATGCGATCTCATCTGTACATATACCCACAGTAGAGACACATATGTCCAACATAGGCGCAAGAGAGGAATTTCGCCGCAAATCGGTAATATCCCCTGTCTGCATCGGCACAATAGCCGGCTTCGGCAAGGACAGCTACTACCTGGGAATAAAGGCTTTGCTGATGCATCTTGCGGCAAAAAACGAGACCGTAAAAAGTAAATAAACAGATAATTGATAAAAAGCGGTTAGTGATTATTTCTAACCACTAACCGCTAAAAATCATTCATTGAATAAGTCGGAATGTGTTCCGGTGCGTTCAAGGGACAGAACGAGAATATCGTCCTTGATCTTGTAGATCAGAAGCCAGTCATTCTGAATGTGACATTCACGAAAGCCCTTGAAATTGCCGTTAAGAGAATGATCCTTCAATTCCTGAGGGAGCTTTTCTCCCATTTCAAGCTTTTTGACAACAGACTTTAAAAGAGAAACATCAAGACCTCTTTTTTTCATCAGTTTATATTCTTAACGGAATCTTGATGTCTGGATAACCTTGTACATCTTATGCGTCCTCCGAATCGAGCTCTGCAAACATTTCTTCACTGCTGCTGTAAACCTTAGCCGGAGTTTTTCCGCTGAGTATGTCTTCACACTCCTGCATAGCAGCGATGGTTTCTGTGTTGGGTTCAAGCTGTGTATAAACCGGCTTTTCATCATAAGATGCATGCTCAAAAAGCTCCTGAACCGCCTCTTCGGCAGTTTTTCCCAGGAAAGCAAACAGTGCAAGCGCATGTTCATAGGTAGCGTCATCAATATTTACTGTAATAGCTGCCATACCATCAGCTCCTTTCAAAAACAGTATATCACAATCAAAAAAACAATGTCAAGAATGAACAACGCCGGTTCCGGCTCGGCACCTTCTTCCGCCCCATCCCCCCCGCCTGGATAGAATGAGACCCGGAAGCATACAAAGCCGATCCAAAAGCTTAGCATACTCAGAACACACGCTAAGACGAAATTGGGTGCAGCACCCCGAGGGCACTTCCTTCGGGCGCGTCACGCTGCCGGCACACCGTATTAACAGGTTGAAATAATTGTTATTAACTGTTATAATATAGAAAAGGCTGCGCAGGGGCGCAGAAAAAATAAATTTCCGGAGATGATATGGAATGACATTAAAGGAATATGAAGAGATAATTGAAAAAAGAATGAAGGCGGGACGCTTCAAGCATTCAAAGAATGTGGCAAAGGAGGCTGTCAGGCTTGCAAAGAAGTACGGCGCTGATCCTGTAAAGGCGGAGCTTGCCGGGATACTTCATGATGCCACTAAGGAAACTCCCGATGCTGAACAGTTAGAGCTTATTGAAAGAGCCGGCATTGTGCTGACGCCTCTTGAGCGCTGTACGCGGAAGCTGTGGCATGCTATATCCGGCGCAGCCTTCGTTCAGGTGGAGCTTGGCATAACCGACCCGGAGATAATAAACGCTATCAGATATCACACCACCGGCAGAGCTGGAATGAGCCTGCTGGAAAAGGTGATCTTCATTGCGGATTTTACTTCTGCGGAAAGGGATTACGAGGGCGTTGACAGGATGCGTAAGGCAGCGGATAAAAGCCTTGAGGAGGCAATGCTTGAGGGCATGTCCTTTACTATTTCAGATCTTGCGCAAAGGAGACTTGCCATAGCTCCGGATACCTTCATGGGATATAATGATGTTGCTATCGTTTCATCCGTGAAGGATAAGAAGAAAAAATAACGGTTACAGGAGGAATACAAATGACATCACTTGAAACTGCAAAGCTTGCAGCAAAGGCTCTTGACAGCAAAAAGGGTCTTGATATCAAAATCATAAAAATACGTGATATTTCCAGTATAGCGGATTATTTTGTTATAGCTACCGGTACTTCAAATACTCACGTAAAGGCGCTGGCTGATGAAGCGGAGTATCAGCTTGATCAGGCAGGGCTGAGTGTCAGCGGCATCGAGGGGCAGAGAAATGACACCTGGATACTGCTTGACTATATAGATGTAGTTATCCATGTTTTTTCCGAGGATGCAAGAGAATACTACAATCTTGAGCGTCTCTGGGAGGATGGAGAAATAGTAGAAGATTAAAAGCGCAAAAGTTTCGCCAGCCTTTTTACCTTTGTGTCATTCTGAGGAGCGTAAGCTACGAAGAATCTTTCTAAGATCCTTCGCTTCGCTCAGGATGACAAAATCAAGGAATTATTGTCGCTGAATATAACGATCAATCGTAGACTTAAGAAAAAAGGAGAATAATAAACAATGGCAGAAAAATACGATCACAGATCTATCGAACCAAAATGGCAGAAGGCATGGGAGGAGGCAGGCATCTTCCATGCGCAGAACAACAGCGATAAGCCGAAATATTATACGCTTATCGAATTCCCCTATCCGTCAGGACAGGGACTTCATGTAGGACATCCCCGTTCATATACGGCGCTTGATATCGTTGCAAGAAAAAGAAGGATGCAGGGCTATAATGTTCTTTATCCCATCGGCTGGGATGCATTCGGACTTCCCACAGAAAACTTCGCTATCAAGAACCATGTTCACCCCAAGGATGTAACAAAGAAAAACGTAGCCCGTTTCAAAAGCCAGCTTCAGGCGCTGGGTATATCCTTTGACTGGAGCAGGGAGATCAATACCACCGATCCTTCATATTATAAATGGACACAGTGGATCTTCCTCCAGCTTTTCAAGAAGGGTCTTGCATATAAAAAGGAAATGGCAGTAAACTGGTGTACCTCATGTAAATGCGTGCTTGCAAATGAAGAGGTAGTGAACGGCGCATGCGAGCGCTGCGGCAGCGAGGTCGTCAGAAAGGTAAAATCCCAGTGGATGCTCAAGATCACCGCTTACGCCGACAGGCTTATCAACGACCTCGATCTCGTCGATTA
>ONNU01000121.1 GCA_900319255.1 uncultured Eubacteriales bacterium | reverse complement strand
GAGTAAAAAAAGCAATGGCATAAATACATTTCAGAGGTATCTTTCCGTCTGGGTAATTCTTTGTATGGCAGCAGGGGTGCTGATAGGAAAATTTCTTCCACAGATACCCGAATTTCTCAGTAGGTTTGAATACGCAAAGGTATCTGTCCCCATGGCGATCCTGATATGGCTGATGATATGGCCCATGATGATGAAGGTGGATTTCCGGAGTATCAGAAATGTAGGCAAAAACCCGAAAGGCTTGGTTGTAACATGGATAACAAACTGGCTGATAAAACCGTTTTCCATGTACGGTATTGCAAGTCTGTTTTTCTTTTTCGTATTCAGAACCTGGATCACCCCTGATCTTGCCACTGAATATCTTGCAGGAGCGGTATTGCTCGGAGCAGCCCCCTGTACGGCCATGGTATTTGTCTGGAGCAGTCTTACAAAGGGTGATCCCGCCTATACAGTCGTTCAGGTAGCGACAAATGATCTTATCATTCTTTTTGCCTTTGTGCCTATCGTAAAGTTTCTGCTTGGTGTTTCTAATGTAGCTGTTCCATGGGATACATTGATCTTATCAGTCATACTTTTTGTTGTTATTCCTCTGGCGGCCGGACTGCTCACACGGCTGATCGTAGTCAGGAAAAAAAGCAAAGAATACTTTGAAAATACATTCGTAAAGAAATTTGATGGTATTACAACGATAGGATTGCAGCTTACTCTGGTGATGATATTCTCTTTTCAGGGAAATATTATCCTTGAAAACCCTTTGCATATTATTCTGATTGCTGTACCTCTCATTATTCAGACATTTTTGATTTTCGGAATATCATACACAGCCTGCCATATATTGAAATTACCCCATAATATAGCTGCTCCGGCAGGGATGATAGGCGCTTCCAATTTCTTTGAGCTTGCTGTTGCGGTTGCAGTAGCCCTGTTCGGAACAACATCGCCTGCCGCATTGGCAACAACTGTGGGAGTTCTGACAGAAGTGCCTGTCATGCTGCTGCTTGTAAGGATAGCAAACAAATCAAATAATTGGTTTCCTGCCAATTAAATAATACATTCAAGGAGATTTTGACAATGAAAGAAATGCAGATTTTTGAACCGGCTTTATGCTGTGAAACAGGTGTATGCGGTGCAAGTGTTGACCCTGAACTTCTAAGGATCACAACGGTACTTGACCGCCTGAAAAAGAACGGTATTATCATCAAACGCTTTAACCTGAACAGATCCCCGATGGAATTCGTGACAAATCAGACGATCAACACCTTTATCAATCAGAAGGGTGTTGACGCTCTGCCCTGCGTTATAGTTGACGGTAAGATCGTCATTGAGGGCAGATATCCTACCAATGAAGAGATCATGGTGCTTGCGGAAATTCCGGTGGAAAAGCTTCTGCCCGAACAGAAAAAAAGCGCCGGCTGCTGCTGCGGAAATAACGGAGGCTGCTGCTGATGAGGATTTTTGAGCCTGACAAAACGATCAGAACAAAGTATATTTTCTTTACCGGCAAGGGCGGCGTGGGAAAAACCTCTGCCGCCTGTGCATCGGCGGTAGCTCTTGCAGACAGCGGAAAAAGCGTTATGCTTATCAGCACGGATCCGGCTTCAAATTTACAGGACGTTTTTTCAATGGAGCTTGACAACAAAGGGGTTTCCATTCCCGGTGTGCCGAATCTTATCGTTGCTAATCTTGACCCTGTTACCGCTGCTGCGGAATACAGAGAAAGTGTAATCGCCCCCTATCGAGGAAAACTGCCGGACAGCGTTATTGCCAATATGGAGGAGCAGCTTTCCGGTTCATGTACGATCGAAATAGCAGCATTCAATGAATTTTCCGGGTTTATTACCGACCCTGAAATCCAGAAAAAATATGATCATATCATATTTGATACAGCTCCCACAGGTCATACTCTGAGAATGCTGCAGTTGCCGTCAGCGTGGAGCGATTTTATCGGAGAAAGCACTCACGGTGCATCCTGTCTTGGTCAGCTTGCCGGACTTGAAAGCAAAAAGGCTGTTTACAAACAGGCTGTCGATACTCTTTCAGACAGCACAATGACCACACTGATTCTCGTTACACGTCCCGAAAGTTCTCCCATAAAAGAGGCAGAGAGAGCATCCGCAGAGCTGAGTCATATCGGTATCAGAAATCAGATCATGCTGATTAACGGGATACTGACATCCCATAACGACAGTATTTCAGACAGTCTTTACAATAAGCAGCAAGACGCCATCAAAAATATTCCGGACAGTTTGAAAAAACTTGAAAGCTATATGATACCCCTTCGTGCCTACAACGTATCGGGAATTGAAAACGTAAGGGCGTTGCTGAATAAGGAATACAGTGCGGTAAGTGAGGAAAAGCTCGAAAACAACAACCCGAAGCGTCTTTCTGATCTGATTGATTTTCTCGCAGAGAGAAAAAAGAAAGTGATATTTACAATGGGAAAGGGCGGTGTCGGCAAAACGACAATTGCCGCAGCCATTGCATTGGGACTTTCCCGAAAGGGCTTGAAGGTTCATCTCACTACTACCGATCCTGCTGCACATCTGAAATATGTACTTGATGACTGTAAAAACATAGCCATGAGCCGTATCGACGAAAAAGCCGAGCTGAAAAAATATCAGAGTGAAGTGCTTGAAAAAGCGAAGGAAAGCGGAATGACCGAATCCGATCTTGCCTATATCGAAGAGGATCTACGTTCACCGTGTACACAGGAAATTGCGGTATTCAGGGCTTTTGCCGAGATAGTCGAAAAGGCAGATGATGAGATAGTCATTATAGATACCGCTCCCACAGGCCATACCTTGCTTCTGCTGGAATCTACACAAAGCTACGACAGGGAAATTCAGCGCACAAGGGGAGAAACGCCGGATTCTGTCAAACATCTGCTGCCCCGTCTGAAATCAGACGAAACAGAGGTAATTATCGTAGCCCTGCCCGAAGCGACGCCTGTATATGAAGCGCTCAGACTGGAAGAAGACCTGAACAGGGCAGAAATCAATGCCCATTGGTGGGTCGTTAACTCTTCGTTATATGCTGCTGATATTCAGAATGAAATGCTCAGAGCAAGGGCACAAAATGAAGTTGAATGGATCAACAAAGTAGATCGTCATACAAACGGCAGCTTCGCTGTTGCAGAATGGAAAACAGAGGAAGTCAGGGACTCAGTGCTGGAAAAGCTATAACAAATCTATGAATACAATAAAAAAATCTCCATCATTTTCAAAAAGATACAGACCTTCTGCTGCGAAACAAATCACATAGCGGAAGGTCTGTTTTTTCATTTTCTGTAATATTGTTC
>ONNU01000118.1 GCA_900319255.1 uncultured Eubacteriales bacterium | reverse complement strand
GTCTGGACGTGGCAGACCTCCATTGTCTTGTCATATTTGCCCGAACAGATGCGCATGAAAGCGATCCTGTCACGGTGCGCCTTGTTCATATTAGCCTGGATCTTGAAAACAAAGGCTGAGAATGCTTCGTCAAAGGGATCCACCTCGCCCTCAACGGTTTTTCTCGGCAGGGGAGGGGTGGTCATTCGGAGAAACTCTGCAAGGAAAGGCTCTACGCCGAAATTGGTAAGAGCTGAGCCGAAGAATACAGGGGTAAGCTTACCGCTTCTGACCTGTTCAAGATCGAATTCATCTCCTGCGCCCTCTAAAAGCTCGATATCATCCCTGAGGGTCTGGGCAAGGGTCTCGCCGAGCCTGTCATCAAGCTCCGGTGAGTCAATGGTAAGCTCATCCATTTCCACCTCCTTCTGACCGTTGTTTGCGGTGAAGGCAAGTATCTCCTTTTTGCCGAAATCATAAACGCCCTTGAAATCACGTCCGCAGCCGATGGGCCAGTTCATGGGGCAGGTATGGATGCCAAGCACATTTTCTATATCCTCAAGCAGCTCATAGGGGCTTCTTGATTCTCTGTCCATTTTATTGATAAAGGTGAAGATAGGAATGTTTCTCATAACGCAGACCTTGAAAAGCTTTCTTGTCTGCGCCTCAACGCCCTTTGAAGCATCAATGACCATTACAGCGGAATCCGCAGCCATAAGTGTGCGGTAGGTATCCTCAGAGAAATCCTGATGTCCGGGGGTGTCGATAATATTGATGCAGTAGCCGTCATAATTGAACTGCATAACGGATGAGGTGACGGAGATACCTCTTTGCTTTTCGATCTCCATCCAGTCAGAAACGGCGTGTTTATCAGTTTTTTTACCCTTGACCGAGCCTGCGAGCTGAATCGTTCCGGTGTAAAGCAGAAGCTTTTCCGTAAGAGTTGTCTTACCGGCATCAGGGTGCGAGATAATAGCGAAGGTTCTTCTTTTTTCAATCAATTCCTTATAATCAGACAAAATACTTTCCTCCAGATCGCGGGCATAACAGATGCCAGCATGTTTTTTCCTGTCAGGGCGCTGCCGCAAAGCTTCGTAAAACCACTTTCTCCGCCCTCCGGCGCCCCTCGTTCATCCCAGTTCCTATATTTTACCGCATTTCCCCAAAATAATCAAGTACCGCCGCCGCCAGCGCGCCGCCGCCAGCGCGCCGCCGCCAGCGTGACGCTGGACCCGTGTTCGCGGGACAGGTCTGACAAAGCTTTACTTTCGTTCTCGCGTGTTATAGTTGAATGGTAGGAGGAAACAAATATTTTCTGAGCCGGCTACTACAAAAACTCCCAGAATTATTTTACACGAACCGGTGTGCCGCCGGTGTCATAATCGCGTTGTAAGTTATGACCATGCAAGCCCTTTTCCTCGCGATTGTAAGCTTTTTTATGGCAGCATTATTGTCGGTTTACGATAGTGTTTCTGTTGCCAACTATAATTTTTTCACTTAGACAGGCAGGCGCCGGTAGCTCAAGGTTCAAAGCGCTTGACATTGCACCGGTTCTGAATAAATGATATGAAGTCTATTACTAAACTTCAAACACGATTTGGCTATGCCAAATCGAACAACAATTCCTAATTCCTGATTCCACATTCCACATTCCACTTTCCACTTTCCAAATTCCAAATTCAAATAAAATTTTTCTGGTCGGTTGTAATTGTATAAGACCGCATTTTATGATATAATAATAAAGAATGACGGTAAACCCATAAATATTTGAAAAATAATTGGAGCTGATGAAATGTCGGATTTTGTTAGAAATAGTATCTGCGATGGTATTGCTTTCGGCAGTATCACGGATGATAGATTCAAAATTGGGCGTATGAGCGCTACGCTTATTACTCCCCTCGAAAGGAAAACTGCGGCGGCAAACGCTTTGCTTTCCTTCGTGCTTACAAGGTCTTGTAAAAAATACCCTGATTTTACTGCGCTCAGTAAAAAACTCGACAGCCTTTACGGCGCTTCTCTCTATCCCTCTGTCAGACAGATCGGAGATCATCAGGCTGTGACGATCGCTGTTTCCGGTATCGAGGACAGATTTGCGCTGGACGGGGCTTCTGTATCTTCGGAGCTGGCGGAGCTTCTCTGTTCAATCCTTTTTGATCCCAATGTGGAAAACGGGCTGTTCAATGAGGAGGATATCGAACAGGAAAGACGTCAGCTTATCGAAACTATCGACGCTGAATTCAATGAAAAAAGACTTTATGCAATAAAACGCTGCGTTGAGGAAATGTGCAGCGATGAGGCTTATTCCATCGGAAGATGCGGCAGCCGCAGCGAGGTGGAGGCTCTGACAAATGAACAGGTCTTTGCTGCGTGGAAGGAGCTTCTCAGAAACGCCAGGGTGGAGCTTACAATGCTTGGCAGCAGCGATCCGCAGAATGCTTTCAGACGCTTTGAAAGCTATTTCTCCGACAGCCCCAGGGCTTTTTCTGAGATACCTCCGGCGCTTAAAACTCCCGCAGAGGTAAAACGCATTACCGAAAAAGAGGATCTTTCCCAGGGCAAGCTTGTAATGGGCTTCCGTTCCGCTTATTTCAAAAACGACAGGGACTGCCTTGCAAATTCGGTCATGTCTGCCGTACTGGGCGGCACGCCGACTTCAAAGCTGTTTCTTAATGTGCGTGAAAAGGAAAGCCTTTGCTATTACTGTGTCAGCCGTGTTGATAATAATAAGGGCGTAATGCTTATCGACAGCGGTGTTGAAACTGAAAATGTCGGCAGGACTGAGGAAAGCATCCTGCGTCAGCTGGAGCTTCTCAAAAAGGGTGAGCTGACCGACGGCGAACTTGAAGAGGCTAAGCTTGCAATAAAGAATTCGCTGATATCCTCACTGGACAGTCTTGCCGCTATGCAGGGCTTTTATATCGGAGGTATCCTGCGTGAGGGTCAGATGTCTCCGCTGAAGGCAGCTGCGGCTGTGGATGATATCACAAAGGATCGTGTCATAGAGCTTGCAAACGCTGTACAGCTTGATACCGTTTATGCATTAGTTGGCAACCGTGAATAAAGGAAGGGGGCTTCGCCGTACTGCGGCGGCTGATATGGAATTTACTAAGATAGAAAACAAACGTGTGGGAGAGCATTATTTCCGCATGAAGCATAAAAGCGGGCTTACCGTTATTGTATATCCGAAAAAGGGCTTTAATTCCACCTATGCAAGCATGGGAACAAAATTCGGATCCATCTATTCCCAGTTTATGTTCAACGGCAAAAAAGTGAAGGTTCCGGACGGAACAGCCCATTATCTTGAGCATAAGCTTTTTGAAAGCGAGGACGGGGACGCTTTTTCAAAATATGCAAAAACAGGCGCATCCGCAAATGCCTTTACTTCATTTGATATGACCTGTTATCTTTTTTCCTGTACGGATAATTTCAGGCAGTCCCTTGAAATACTCATTGACCTTATGCAGACTCCCTATTTCACAAAGGAAACAGTCGCTAAGGAACAGGGTATTATCGGTCAGGAGATAAAAATGTATGACGACAGCCCGGACTGGAGGGTTATGATGAACCTTTTCCAGGGACTGTATCATAATCATCCGCTTAATATTGATATTGCGGGCAGCGTTGAAACCATTGCGGAGATAACTCCCGAGATACTTTATGAATGCTATAACAGCTATTATAACCTCAATAATATGGTGCTTACCGTTGTGGGCGCAGCTGACCCCGCAGAGGTGCTGAGCATCGTTGATGAAAAAATCAAGCCCAGCGCTGATGTGCAGACAAGTCTTATCCTTCCCGAGGAGCCTTATAAGGTGGTCAGAGGCTATACTGAGCAGATAATGCCGGTGGCTGTGCCGCTTTTTGATATCGGCTTCAAGGAGGACAGCACAGACAAATATGCTACCGATAAGGAGCTTATTTGTACAAGCATACTGCTGAATGCCTTCCTGGGAGAAAGCTCAGCGCTGTACAGAAGGCTTCTTGATAAAAAGCTTATCAATGCATCCTTCGGCCATGAATATGCCGAGGGTCTCGGATACAGATCCGTTATCCTTTCAGGCGAATCAAGAGATCCCGCTGCTGTTTCAGAGATAATAAGCGAAGCCGTAAGAGAGCTTCACAGGAATGGCCTCAGCCGTGAGGATTTTGAAAGCTCAAAGAGAGTTGTTTACGGAAAGATGATCGGCGGCTTTGATCACAAGCAGTCCATCGCTTCTGAGCTTATCAGCGGAGAATTTACCGGACGCAGCATTTATGATGCAGTGGATGCGGTTGCTGATATCACCATCGGAGATGTAAACGAACGTCTGGAAAAGCAGCTGGATGCAGATAACTGCTGTCTTTCAGTTGTGAAAGGAGAATGATAATGGAGGAAGGGATATATCATGTAAGCTTTCCGGGGCTTGGCATCGGTCCTATCACAGTAGACCGCACTGCCGTCACCGTCGGAGGCTTCAGCATTTACTGGTATGGCGTCATTATCGCCGTGGGCTTTATTTTAGCGGTGATATTCGCATTCAGCAGCCTGAAAAGATACAAGATAAAGCAGGAGCCTTTTATTGACTGTGTGCTTGCAGGTCTTATCGCAGGCGTTGTCGGCGCAAGGCTTTTCTATGTCATTTTCTCATGGGACAGCTACAAGGATAACCTGATGGAGATATTCAATATCCATAACGGCGGTCTTGCTATTTACGGCGGCATTATCGGCGGTCTCGGCGCTGCCTGCATCACTGCAAAGATCGTCAAGGTCAATATCCCCGCTATGCTGGATATCGGCGGTATCGGCTTTCTTATCGGTCAGGGTATAGGACGCTGGGGTAATTTCGTAAATCAGGAGGCTTTCGGTACGCCTACCGATCTTCCCTGGGGCATGGTCAGTGAAAATACCGGCAATATCCCCGTACATCCCTGCTTTTTATATGAATCCCTCTGGTGTCTGCTGGGAGTGCTGGTGCTGTATATCGTAAGCAGGAAATGGCGTAAATTTGACGGACAGATCTTCCTGATGTATATTATCTGGTACGGCCTTGAAAGAATGATCGTTGAGGGTCTGCGTACAGACAGCCTTATGACGCCCTTCCTGGGTCTGAGAGTTTCACAGATAATTTCCGGCGCTTTAGTGATAATCGGCACGGTGCTTCTTATCATCAATCTGAAAAAGGCAGCTTCAAAGCCAAGGCACGCAGCTGAAAAGGCGCAGGAAGCAGCAGAGGATGAAGAAAAGGACAAGGCTCCCGAAAAAGCTGAAACAGCGGAAAAGGAAACCGCAGAAGATAAGGCTGAGGCTGAAAAAACAGAAGAAACAGAAAAGCCCGAGCACTCTGAAGCTCCCGCACCGGCAGAAAAGGAATGACATTCCGCCGGAATTGAAATGAAAAATCAAAAAGCTATGAATATACACCTGAATCCGTGAAACTCCACATTGAAAATAATAAAGCCACTGTATCCATGCGTATTATTATACTATTCAGAATTATCAGATTCACTGAAAGGGTGCAATTTCAGATTGAGCTTTAACCCTCTTGAATAAATACTAAAACTTAGCTGATAAAGCCTGAGCCGCTGAGGGCTTTTGACTGACCAAAGCGGATAATACTGATAAAGTATGACTCAGAGCATTAAGGCGGAACAGCGGATTCCATTTATCCGCCCAAAACGGAGATATCAGTTTTACTGATTCAGGTATACAGAAAACACAAAAAGGAGATGTATCAAAATGGCAAAGATCATCAGCGGAAAGGAAGTATCTGCTGCCGTCAGAGAGCAGATCAGAAAGGAATGTGACGAGCTGAAGGCAAAGGGCATCGCGCCGGGACTTGCGGTAATAATCGTAGGTGACGATCCTGCATCAAGAGTTTATGTCAATAATAAGAAAAAAGCCTGCGCAGATGTGGGCTTTGTATCCGAGGAATATGCTCTGGGCGCTGATACCACTCAGGAGGAGCTGCTGGGACTTATCAGGGAGCTTAATAATAAAAAGGAAATAAACGGCATACTCTGCCAGCTTCCTCTTCCTGCGCATCTTGATGAAAAGGCGGTTATCAATGCTATTTCCCCGCTGAAGGATGTTGACGCGTTCCATCCCTCAAATGTGGGCGGCATTATGATAGGCGATTATAATTTCCTTCCCTGCACACCTGCCGGAGTAATGGAAATGCTTCATTCCGAGAATATAGATATCACAGGAAAGAACTGCGTAGTCATCGGCAGAAGCAATATCGTGGGCAAGCCCATGGCAATGCTGATGCTTCACGAAAACGCTACCGTTACCATCTGCCACAGCAGAACTCAGGATCTCAAGGGCATCTGCTCAAAGGCTGATGTTCTTGTAGCAGCAGTGGGCAGACCGAAATTCGTTACAGCAGATATGGTAAAGGAAGGCGCTGTAGTGCTTGATGTAGGCATCAACAGAGATGAAAACGGCAAGCTTTGCGGAGATGTTGATTTTGAGTCCGTTGAGCCGAAGGCATCATATATCACCCCGGTTCCCGGCGGTGTGGGACCCATGACTATCGCTATGCTTATGAAGAATACTCTCAAGGCGGCAAAGATACAGAATGATATCAGATAAAAAATAAACAAGGGGTGTGCCGCCGCCGGGTGGTACACCCCTCCAGTGAAGCTTTTTAAAAGTATATGGAGGACTGAATATGAAGATCCCGTTTTCACCGCCGGATATCACGGAGGAGGAAATAAATGAGGTGGCAGCCGCCCTCAGAAGCGGTTGGATCACCACCGGACCCAGAACCAAGAAATTTGAAAATCTTTTGACTGAATACTGCATGAGCAACAGAACGGTCTGCCTGTCATCCTGCACAGCGGCTCTTGAGCTTACGCTGAGAGTGCTTGGCATCGGCAGAGGCGACGAGGTCATTGTGCCTGCCTATACCTATACGGCATCCGCAAGCGTTATCTGTCATGTGGGAGCAAGACCGGTAATGATCGACTGCGCAAAAAATTCCGTGCAGATGGATTATGACAGACTTCCGGAGCTTATCAATAATAATACAAAAGCAATTATCGCTGTTGATGTAGGCGGCGTTCCCTGCGATTATGACAGGATATATGACGCAGTAAAGGAAAAGCAGCGCCTGTTTATCCCGAAGGGCAGATATCAGGAGGCTTTCGGAAGAGTTATCGTGATAGCAGACGGCGCGCATTCACTGGGCGCAAGAAGAAACCAGATAATGACCGGTTCTCTTGCGGATTTCACAGCCTTTTCCTTCCATGCAGTAAAGAACCTGACCACAGCGGAGGGCGGCGCAGTGACATGGAAGAAGAATTATGCAATAGACAGCGATGAGCTTTATAAGGAATATCAGCTTCTGTCGCTTCACGGACAAAGCAAGGACGCCCTTGCCAAAACCAGCATAGGTTCATGGGAATATGATATTGTAGCGCCCTATTACAAATGCAATATGACAGATATAACCGCAGCAATAGGCATAGCGCAGATGAAGCGTTACCCGCTGCTGCTGAAGCGCCGCAGAAGGATAATCGAATTCTACGACAGGGAGCTGCAGGGCTGTGGTGTATCAATGCTCCAGCATTATTCAGAAAAGGAAAAATTCGCATCAAGCGGACATTTATACATGGCAAAGCTGATGGGGCGTAATGAAGAGCAGAGAAACAAGGTCATTGAAAAAATGGCAAATTTAGGAGTTGCCACCAATGTACATTACAAGCCGCTGCCGATGCTAACGGCGTACAAGGACATGGACTTTGATATCAAGGATTTTCCCAATGCATACAGGATGTACGAAAATGAGATAACGCTGCCGCTTTATTCAAAGCTGACGAACGATGAGGTTTATTATATAATAGACAGCTTCAGGAAGGCGATAAGGTAAAGGCGGAACGGTGAAGCTGACATCTCTGCTGTTGGGGGATAAAAGTAGTTGACAGTTTTGCCTTAATGCACTGAGGGATACTTCTTTAATATTTCTACTTTGGTGAGTCAAAAGGTGGAAACCCCTTTCCTTAACCCCCGTGGCAAGCAAGACTTTTATGACTAAGAGTTGGTATTGAACGGAGCTTAACAAAAAACTTTCTGATGCAGTAAATCAGATGGCTGAGAAGATAAAATCCCAATCAACTCACCACACCGATCCTCCGCGCGTTGGACAGAAAGCATAAATTCGATAAAACCCACCCACGTGGAACGAACCCGGGGGGAGATAAGGAAAAGGGATTTCAAAAGGGGAGACCGGCGTGCCGCCGGTGTCACAATTGTCTTAGCGTATGTTCTTGAAATGC
>ONNU01000117.1 GCA_900319255.1 uncultured Eubacteriales bacterium | reverse complement strand
ATTGCAAAAGGGGGAAAACTCAAGGGGGACACCCCTTGTGGTTTCCACCTTTTGATTTCACCAAAGCAGAAATACTAATGAAGCATGTCTCAGGGCATGAAAGCAGAACAGCCAGAACCCCTTTAGCCGCCCGAAGCGGAAATGTCAGATTCACGGATCCAGGTAATAACTATTTAGAAAGCAGCATTCTGTCATTATCAAGCTCTTCACCGCTTACACTGGAGAATTTCTCAAGAAGGTCTGCTTTTTTCAGCTTCTTCTTTTCTTCGCCTGATACATCGAATATTATCTTTCCGTTATTCATCATAATAAGCCTGTTTCCATGAGCTAATGCGTCCTTCATATTATGAGTTACCATAAGCGCGGTAAGCCCGTTTTCAAATACTATCTTGTCGCTGAGCTCAAGCACCTTGGCTGCGGTCTTGGGGTCAAGAGCGGCTGTATGCTCGTCAAGGAGAAGGATCTTCGGCTTTTTTATTGCTGCCATGAGAAGGGTTATTGCCTGACGCTGACCTCCTGAGAGAAGACCTACCTTGCTGGTCATACGATCCTCAAGTCCCAGGTCAAACTGCTTGAGCATTTCATAATATTTTTCATGCTCAGCCTTAGTTACACCCCATGAAAGGCTTCTTCTCTTTCCTCTTCTTGCAGCAAGCGCAAGGTTTTCTATGATCTCCATATCTGCGACCGTTCCCATCATGGGATCCTGGAAAACCCTGCCGATGCTTTTTGATCTTTTATAGCCTGCCATGCCTGTTACATCCTCGTTTCCGAGAAGTATCATTCCGCTGTCTACCGGCCATACTCCGCATATCGCATTCAGCATTGTTGATTTTCCGGCGCCGTTGCCGCCTATTACTGTACAGAAGTCTCCTTCGTTCAGCTTGAGGTTGAGTCCGTCAAGAGCGACCTTTTCATTTACAGTACCCTTGTTAAAGGTCTTGCATACATTTCTGAGTTCAAGCATCCTTTGAGACCTCCTCTATATTCAGTTTCTTGTTCATCCTTGTTACTCTCTTGAAAGAGGTCTTGCTTTTCTTTCTGAGGTAGGGGATAGCGAGGAATATTGCAACGATGATAGCTGTGAAGAGTTTGAGATCCTCCGGCGGCATCTTGAGCCACAGTACGATACCCATTACCAGATAATACAGCACTCCGCCGATAACAACGAAAACAAGTCTTGCAATAAAATTGAAATGCTTTTTGAATATTGCTTCGCCGATGACCTGACCGATAATTACAGCAGCCAGACCGATAACGATAGCGCCTCTGCCCATGTTTACATCAGCAAAGCCCTGATACTGAGCGATAAGGCTGCCTGCTGTTGCAACTACTGCATTTGAAAGAGCAAGAGCGATTATTTTATCAAGATTGATATTGATACCCTGAGCCTCAGCCATTTTCGGGTTTGCACCTGTTGCTCTGATAGCTGAGCCCTGCTCTGTACCGAAATACCAGTACATTACGCCCATGATTATTATTGCAATGACTGCCGCAACAATTATTGCCATATATACATCTCTCATGGAAATAAGCAGACCGGCAATATTCAGATTTTCACCGTCAAAGGAAAATACCATGCCATAATTATCCATTTTGATAGGCATGTTTGAGAATTTGTTCATTATATGCAGATTGATAGGATAAAGCGCGATCTGGCTGAGAATACCTGCAAGGATATCAGGTATGCCAAAGACCGTATGAAGAATACCGGTAACAAAGCCTGCAATAAGTCCTGCAATGAATGCAACGGTCATTGCCACCCAGATAGATGCGCCGTTCATCAGCATTACTGCGGTAACTGCGCCGCCTGTTGCAAAGCTTCCGTCAACCGTAAGATCTGCAAAATTAAGTATTTTAAAGGTAATATAAACGCCGAGCGCCATAATACCCCAGAGTATGCCCTGAGCGATATTTCCGGGCAGGGACTGCACAAATACTGTCGGATCAAGTGACCCGAAATATTCCATTATTCCATCCATTTATAACACCAACCAATTCATTACTAATACGCAATTTGCTTCACCCCCTGAAAAACAGGGAGTGAAGCAGTTTATTACAGCTATTTAATATAAATACTGCAGATCATTCTGCGTCTGCTTTGATCTCCTCATATCCGTCAGGAATTGTGATACCGAGAGCCTTTGCTCTGTCAGCCATATATTCCTTTGTGAACTTGGGTGAATACTTGATATCCATTTCGCCGGGGTTCTTGCCGTTTACGAGGATATCATAAGCCATTTCACCTGTTGCACAGCCAAGGTCATAGTAGCTGATGGAAAGTGTTGCGATACCGCAGCCCTTGCAGATATTTTCCTCACCTGCGATGATAGGCTTCTTAGCGGGTGTTGCAACTGTATCAATAAGCTCTGCATTTGATGCAGCTACGTTATCTGTGGGAATATAGATTACGTCAGACTCGTTGCAGGCTGTTGTTGTTACCTGAGCAACATCGTTTGAGTCAGTGAAGGTATATTCTTTTACTGTATAGCCAAGCTCTGTGAAGCTCTTTGTGATCTCCGTTGCCTGATACTTTGAGTTTGCCTCAGCTGAGCAATAGAGGATACCTACTGTCTTAGCGTCCGGGATAAGCTCCTTGACAATATTAGCCTGCTCTGCAAGAGGAGCAAGGTCAGATGTGCCTGTTACATTTGTACCTGTCTTGCCGTTCCAGTCCTTGGCATCAAGAGCGCTTGCATAGTCTGTGATAGATGTTGCGATTACCGGGATATCAGCTGTTGCTGTTGAAGCAGCCTGGAGAGCAGGTGTTGCATTAGCCATGATAAGATCATACTTTGATGATACGAACTGGTTGCAGATGGTTGCGCAGGTCGGAGAATCGCCCTGTGCGTTCTGCTCGTCGAATTTTACATGATCCTCGCCTGCAAGCTCTGTGAGTTTATCTCTGAAGCCCTTTGTTGCAGCGTCAAGAGCAGGATGCTGAACCAGCTGGCAGATACCGATATTATATACCTTGCCGTCCTCGACCTTTGTCTGCTCTGTGCTGCCCTCTTCTGAAGCAGCTGATTCCTCTGTGGATTCCTCAGTTGATGCAGCTGTTGACTCTTCTGTTGAAGCAGCGCTGCTGTTTGAATTTGTTACCTTATCATTTGTACAGCCTGCCATAAGACCCATTACCATAACAGAAGCTGCAAGAGCTGCTGTTATTCTCTTTGTTGAAATTTTCATGATTATTCTCCTTTTTATTCTCATATACGATATGCCTTATCATTTATACACTTTAAAGCGATAAATTATTTTATAAGGCAGCATATACACTTTATCATATTACAATAATTTTGTCAACCGTTATATATAATAATAACAGAATAAAAGTTTTTTTATACAAAAACAATAATTGATATATAGTTAATATTAACGAATATAGTTTCAGGATTGTAATTGAATTTTCTGAAAAGTGTATTTTTTCATATGGTTATGGTATCAGTTATATTATTATTTTGAAACTGTTTTCCGATTGTGAGCAGCAAAATTTCCGGTGCCGGGTAAAAAACAGGATCCGGAGCTTATCCCGGATCCCGAAATTTTTATTCTTCTGTTTTCTCAGCTTCAATATCAATTTCAGCTTCTGTTTCGTTTTCTTCTGTATCCTCGGCTTCCTCATCCTCCGGATCTCCGTTATCATTTGGATCCTCGTGGGGAAGTCTTGCAATGGTGGCAACTCTGCTGTCATCGGTCGTTTTCATTACGATTACGCCCTTTGAGGGTCTTGAGCAGATCCTTACTGATGAAGCTTCGATCCTGATGATAACGCCGTTATCGGAAATCATGATGATATCGTCATCCAGATCTACCGCCTTGATTGCAGCGACCTTGCCGAATTTATCGGTATGATAATTCTTGATGCCGTAGCCGCCTCTTGACTGGATACGGTAATCGGACATATTTGAAAGTCTGCCATAGCCGGTCTCTGATACGGTGAGTATGAATGCGCCGTCTCTGAGTACAGACATTCCCACAACGCTGTCGCCGTCTCTGAGGGCTATAGCCTTGACACCGCGCGCATTACGACCCATGGGGCGGACATCAGTTTCATTGAATCGGATAGCCATACCGTTTCTTGTAGCTGCAAGAAGCTCATTATGACCGTCAGTCAGACGTACCCATGTAAGCTCGTCACCCTCATCAAGTGAAATAGCATTAAGACCGCCTTTTCTGTTGCTCTTGAAATCACCGGTAGCCGTTCTTTTTATGATACCGTTTTTGGTTATCATTACAAGGTACATATCCTCATCGCCCTCTTCCGGTATCTTTATCATTGAAGTAACCTTTTCATCTCCGGAAAGGGGGAGAAGGTTATTGATATTCATACCCTTTGAGGTTCTTGAGCCTTCCGGTATCTCATAGCATTTAAGTCTGTATACTCTGCCCAGATTGGTAAAGAACAGAACATAATCATGTGTTCCGATAACAAACATATCGGTAGCGACATCCTCTTCACGGCGGTTCATGCCGCTGATGCCCCTGCCGCCTCTGCGCTGGGTATGATAGGTATCAAGCTTCTGACGCTTTACATATCCCAGATTCGTCATGGTAACTACGCAGTCCTCATAGGGGATAAGATCCTCGATATCCACCTCGCCGCTGACCATAGCTATTTCTGTGCGTCTTTCGTCAGTGAACTTTCTCTTTATTACATTAAGCTCACTTTTGATTATTCCAAGAAGTCTTTCGCCGTTTGAAAGAATATCCTTATAATCTGCGATCTTTTCTACAAGAGCTGCCAGCTCTTCTTCTATTTTCTCTCTTTCCAGACCTGAAAGTTGTCCGAGTCTCATGGATACGATAGCCTGTGTCTGGGGCTCGTCAAGTCCGAAGCGTTCAGAAAGCTTCAGCTTTGCGGTGGGCTGATCCTTTGATGCGCGGATGATCTTTATTACCTCGTCAATAAAATCAATAGCGACCTTCAGACCTTCAAGAATATGCGCTCTTTCCTCAGCCTTTCTCAGATCATACTGAGTTCTTCTTGTAATGATCTCCACCTGGAAATCAATGTAATTCTGGAGAATATCCTTGAGGTTGAGTATCTTCGGAACGCCGTTTACAATAGCCAGCATTATAATTCCGAAGGTCACCTGCATCTGGGAATATTTATAAAGATTATTCAGAACTATCTGGGGAGATGCCTCACGTCTTACGGTTATCTCAATATGCATACCGTTTCTGTCGGAATGATCCTCGATGGCGGTTATGCCGTCTATCCTTTTGCTTTTTGCCATTTCGGCAATGCTGAGGACAAGCTCTGATTTATTTACCTGATAGGGTATCTCAGTAACAACGATCTTGAAGCGTCCGTTCTTTTCCTCGACTATCTCAGCCTTTGCGCGGACGGTTATTTTAGCTCTTCCCGTTGCATAAGCAGCTCTTATGCCGCTTTTTCCCATGATGATACCTCCTGTGGGAAAATCAGGACCCTTGATAAACATCATAATATCATCAAGAGTTGCATCCGGATTATCTATAACACAGTTTACAGCATCAATGACCTCGCCAAGATTATGAGGCGGGATATTTGTTGCCATACCTACTGCGATACCCTTTGAACCGTTTACCAGAAGATTCGGAAATCTTGAAGGCAGAACAGAAGGCTCCTTGCGGCTGTCATCATAGTTCGGGATAAAATCGACCGTTTCCTTTTCGATATCTGTCAGCATTTCCACAGATATCTTACTCATTTTTGCTTCGGTATAACGGTAAGCAGCAGGCGGGTCTCCGTCTACTGAACCAAAGTTGCCGTGACCGTCAACAAGAGTATATCTCATGGAAAAATCCTGAGCAAGACGTACAAGCGCATCATATACCGATGCATCACCGTGAGGATGATATCTGCCCAGCACGTTACCAACGGTGGTAGCGCATTTTTTATAGGGCTTATCGGGAGTAAGATTATCCTCAAACTGTGAATAAAGAATTCTCCTGTGTACAGGCTTGAGTCCGTCACGGACATCAGGAAGCGCTCTCGATACTATTACCGACATGGAATAATCAAGAAAGGACTTTTTCATTTCCTTTTCGATATCCACGTCAATTATTTTTGATTTTGACAAAGATTCCTGTATATCCAAGTTTTACACCTCTTTTATGATATGTTGCCTTATCGCTTAAATTAGGGCTATTCTGACTTTTCAGCTTGATCTCATTCCATAACGATCATATATCAAAAGTCAGAATATAAAGAACTGCTTTTCAACATCTTATTAAAAATATGTTGAAAACCTTTTCAGTTTTCCTCTTTTACAACAGCCTCGCTGAGCATTGCAAACAGCTCCGGCATAGTCTTTTTCAGATTTACCGGACGGAAGGTCTTACTGTCCACAAATCCATGTACTGTCTTTCCCTGAACCATTATTTTCCCGTCAAGCACAACATTATAGGAAAATTCGATCCTTGAAAAGGTCAGCCTGCTCACTGTTGTTTCCACCACAACTCTGTCCTCATAATGCACCGGCAGGATATATTTGCAGCAAAGCTCTGAAAGCGGAAGCATTATTCCGCTTTTTTCAAGCTGGGTATAGCTTATGCCGGTCATTTTTATAAATTCAGTTCTTGCTGCCTCAAACCATACGGCATAAACCGAATGATGTATTATTCCCATCATATCAGTTTCTGCATAACGGGCAGTTATTTCCAGTCTGTTTATTTTTTCCATTATTATTCTTCCTCATCCGGATCTGTTCCCGACATAAGAATTGCCCTGACCTCGTTATAAACATCAGGCTCGATCACTCTTTCAGGTATTGCAAAGGCTCTGTCATGGTCTGTGAATATCATGATGATATTATCAAATTCCTGTATCTGAGCCTTGCCGTCAAGCTCGATGCTCCATTTGCCGTCATTTCTTCCGATGTCGATATGAGTCGGGTATATCTCTGCTTCGATAGTCTTTCCGTCCGCCATCATTGCTGACATTCTCTTTAAATATATATGCGGAACGATCCATATTATCGCAATGGTCACAAGACTGATTATACCGAAGATCAGATTATAATGATTATACTGGGAGGTCGTGGTAAAATATATTGTAAAGAATATCACCGCCGCAATACCCAGAATAATACTTTCTACAACAGCTCTTGTTCCCTTTGTTTTGAACATATTGCTGTTATACAGGCATTTATACATTTCATCCTGTGTCAGAACATAGGAGATCTTATAGCCGGTCTCAGGAATCTCATATTCCTCAGCGTCATCATCGCTTACAAGCTCTCCCTCTGTGCCGTCCCATTCGGGATTATCCTCATTTTCGGCAGCTTCAAGCTCTTTTACAAGATTTTTGATCTCTATTTCTTCATCACTGTCGCCCGAAGGCTTTATACTGTCGTCTGTATCTTTCATATTATCTCCTTGATAGAATTAGTTGATAGATGATCGTAATATTCAGAAAAGGCTGTATTTATCCGGTGATACCATAAATGCGCAGAGCAGCGTTATTGCGCCTTCCCATCATACATCCAGATTCTGTACATATTTAGCGTTCTTTTCAATGAATTCTCTTCTCGGCTCTACCTTATCACCCATAAGGATGGTAAATACCTCATCCGCAGCTGCTGCATCCTCCATATCTACTCTGAGCATTATTCTTGTAGCGGGATCCATTGTTGTTTCCCAGAGCTGCTGAGGATCCATCTCACCAAGACCTTTATATCTCTGGATCTCATATTTTCCGTCTATCTGAGACATTATTTCATCTCTTTCAGCATCGGAATATGCATAGCGGTGGTCAGTCTTACCCTTTGTGATACGATAGAGAGGGGGCTGAGCTATATATACATGACCCTGTTCAATAAGAGGACGCATGAAACGGAAGAAAAATGTCAGCATCAGTGTTCTGATATGGGATCCGTCTACATCCGCATCCGCCATGATGATTATTTTGCCATAACGAAGCTTGCTCAGGTCGATCTCGTCTCCGATGCCGCAGCCCAGCGCTGTTATTACAGGCATAAGCTTATCATTTCCGTATACACGGTCAAGTCTTGCCTTTTCAACATTCAGCATTTTACCCCAGAGCGGAAGTATAGCCTGGAAGCGTCTGTCTCTGCCGTTTTTAGCAGAACCTCCCGCAGAATCTCCCTCTACGATATATACCTCTGTTTCATCAACATTCTTTGACTGGCAGTCTGCAAGCTTACCCGGCAGACCTGCTCCCTCCATAGCTGTTTTTCTTCTTGCAAGATCTCTTGCTTTTCTTGCTGCCTCTCTTGCCTTTGCAGCTGTGACAGCCTTATCAAAAATAGCCTTTGCAGTCGCAGGATTCTCCTCAAGATACTGCTCAAGCTTATCGCTGATAAGCTTTTCAACAAGAGTTCTGATAGAGGTATTGCCGAGCTTTGCCTTTGTCTGGCTTTCAAACTGAGCATCCTTGAGCTTTACGCTGATAATAGCGGTCAGACCTTCTCTGACATCCTCGCCGCTGAGGTTTTTATCCTCTTCCTTGAGGATATTAAATTTTCTTGCATAATTATTCATTACTCTTGTGAGCGCCTTTTTAAAGCCCTCCTCATGAGTACCGCCGTCATTTGTATGTATATTATTGGCGAAGGATCTGATATCCTCATTATAGCTGTCATTATACTGCATAGCTATTTCTGCTGAGGCTGTATCGTCCTCATTCTTTGCAGTAAAATGCATGATATCGGGATGGATAACATCAAGACCCTTTTTCTTATGAACATATTCAACAAAGCTTGATACACCGCCGCTGTAGCAGAAATCATTGCTCTGTATCTCATTTTCATCCCTGAGATCCTTCAGCTCGATATGGATACCTGCATTCAGAAAAGCCTGCTCTCTCAGTCTTTTTGAAAGAGTTTCATATTCATAAACCGTGGTTTCCATAAAAATATCCGGATCCGCCTTGAAGGTAACGATAGTGCCCTTTTTATCAGTGGTTCCTATATTTTCAAGCTCTGTTGCAATAACGCCTCTTTCAAAGCGCTGCTTATAAATATTGCTTCCGTCATATACCTCGACCTCAGTCCATTCGGAAAGGGCGTTTACAACGGATGCGCCGACTCCGTGAAGTCCGCCTGCGACCTTATATCCGCCGCCGCCGAATTTACCTCCGGCATGAAGCACTGTAAACACGACCGTTACCGCAGGTATACCCAGCTTGGGCTGTATTCCAACAGGTATGCCTCGTCCGTTATCGCTTACTCTGATGATATTTCCGGGAAGGATCTCCACATCTATTTTTGTACAATATCCGGCAAGAGCCTCATCTATCGAGTTATCAACGATCTCATATACAAGATGATGCAGACCCTTGGGTCCAGTTGAACCTATATACATACCGGGTCTTTTTCTTACCGCTTCAAGACCCTCGAGCACCTGTATTTCATCAGCGCCGTATTTTTCATCTGTCTGGGAAACATCATTAAGCTCAGCATTTTCAATAATCTGATCATTATCCATTATTTTTCTTACCTCCGCACCATGAATGTAATCAGTCTGTTCGGATAATTTCAGCAGGATCAATTGCCTGCTCTCTTTTACTTTTTGCCATTTGTATTTGTATTTCTATTTTTCTTATTGCCCGATCCCTTTGTCATTTCTCTTTTTTCTGCTTTGGATAATTTCAGGGGTCTGAAGCGTACCGTAAGAGGCATTATTAGTATCGCCGCTGTTATCACCACAGCATCCGCTATCATTATCGCAGCAGGTACAAAGTTTTCACTGGACACCATTACGGCTGTATTCGCCGCAATAAGCAGGGTGCATATTATTACAAGCAGCAGCGCTGCGCCTTTTACCTTGCTGACATAGAATTTTTTCTCGCAGTGGTAGCAAAAGCATATTCCCTGCTTCATATTTTTTACCTCCCTGTAGCTGTATACAGCATTACAATGAGGACATACCGGCAGCTTTAACAAATATCTGCACCTCTTTTTTTATCATTCATCCGTTTCAGAAAAATCAGCGCCGGCTTCTCCTTCAGCAGGACTGTCATCCTTATCCTCCGGAGCTTCTGTCTGACCGGATACATTTTCACCATCCGCAGCTGGTTCTGAAAAATCTTCGGAAGGCTCATCCTGATCCATCATGCTTCCGGTTATATCTATATCTATACCGGAGCTGATATCCTCAACAGGCTCATTTTCATCAATTATTCTGCTGTCCCTGAATTCATGATCATCGTTTTGCTCATTCTTTATGCTGCTTTTGACCATCAGGAAGCTTGTGCTGAAATCTGCTCCTATATCAAGATCAATAGGCTGCTCCTGAACAAAGCTTTCCATTTCCATTGCTTCCTCGGGAATAGGACTTTTTCTTCTTCTCAGCTTCTGTTCTGCTGATTTATCATTGCAGGGCTCAAGTCTTACGAAAAACGGAACGATAAGATAGAATATCAGAAAAGGAGCAAGTACATAGAATATGCCCCATATATTTCCGTGATCTCCGAATATTGAATAAAGAAACAAGATCAAAAAAGAAATAACTACCGTTGCGCTTGCCACACCATAGATAGACTTATTGATGACCACATTGGATATACAATTGCATCCGGAACAGCTGTGTTCACCTCTTGTTTTAAGAACTGCCGCTCCGAAAAACGACACCTTTCTGTGACAATACGGACATTCAGTCAGTAGCCTCTTTGCCATAATATCATTCCTTTCCGCTGTACCCCTTGCTCTTATCAGTTCTTTTGATAAGCGTCATGGGGGAGAGCTGACAAATATAAATTTTATCCTCATCCTTTTCCCTGCATACAATAAACGATTTCGGAAGATCCATAGTTGCGTTTATTATCTTGCCCTCTTTCTGAGCCTTTGCAAGAAAATCTCTTGTTTTATATGATACTGTGGAATTATCAAGATCAAATATCCCGATTATATCACGGGTATTTATGACCGTGTTTCCACCGATATACATAAACATCCTATTCCTCCGCAGAAAGCATACCGTCTTTCATATAGACAACGCTTTCTGAATTTATATTCTTCTCGCAGCAGGTTATGAATACCTGCATTCCTCCGAGTCTTGTCAATAAAAAATTCTGTCTTGACGGGTCAAGCTCGCTTAATACATCATCAAGAAGTATAACCGGAGTTTCACCCTTTTCTATCCCCAGCAAGGCTGCTTCCGCAAGCTTCAGCGACAAAACTGCCGAACGCTGCTGTCCCTGTGAGCCGAAGCTTCTTGCGGGCCGGTCGTTGATCTTTATTATGAGATCATCTCTGTGTATGCCTGTTGTCGTAAAGCCGCAGGAAATATCTTCCTCACGCTTTTCTTTCAGAGCTTTCAGATTTTTTTCATAAAGCTCCTCAAGCCCGCAGCCCGGTGAGGTATCATAGCTCATTCTGTATTCAAGCTTCAGCTTTTCCTTTCCGCTGCTTATTCCGTCATAGATGGATACAGCATTTTCGGTCAGCTGATTTATATAATTTATTCTCTTTAATGCTACCCTTGCTCCTGCTGAGGCAAGTCCTTCATCCCATACATCTATTGTTTCTCTGAGATATGGCTTTGAAGGGATGCTTTTGAGCAGAGCGTTTCTTTCATTAAGAGCCTTTTTATATCTTGAAAGATATGCGGCATAAAGCGGATATATCTGACATATTGCTCCGTCAAGAAAGCTTCTTCTTTCCTCGGGACCGTTTTTTACCAGAGTAAGATGATCCGGCGAAAATACCACAGCGCAGAATGTCCCTATTATCTCCGAAAGATAATTTCTTTCAAGACCGTTGAGAGTTGCTTTTCTTCTGCCCTTTTCAATGGATATTTCCATTATCTGGTCTCTGCCCTCTGCAAAAAATTCAGCCTTTATTTTTGCATTGCTCTGTCCGAAGGAAATTATATCCTTTTCCTTTGAGCCGCGGAAGGATCTTCCTCCGGTAAACAGCCAGATACATTCTACAAGATTTGTTTTTCCCTGAGCATTGCTGCCGCAGATGACATTTACTCCTCTTGATGGGATATACTGTGAATCCTTGAGGTTTCTGTAGCTTTTGAATTCAATTTTTTTTACAAACAAATCAGCACACCTCAAAAATATCCTCGTCTATCTGCGCGGTATCTTTTCTTCTGAGTTTTTTTCCTCTCATGGTGCATACCTCACCATTAACAAGAACCTCTCCGTCCTGTATCATTATCTTTGCCTGTCCTCCTGTTTCCACAGCTCCGGCAAGCTTTAAAAAATTATCAAGACGAATATATTCTTCGTTTTCTCTTATCTTTATTTTTTCTGTTTTCATCTTGTCAGCCTCATCGGAAGAAGAAGGAAGAGGAAGCTGTCTCCTTCTGTGGGTTTCATTACCATCGGACTGAGGGAACCGTTGAAATAAAGCTTTACTTCATCCGTTTCACTATAGCGGAGCGCATCCAGCAGGAACTTATTATTGAAGCCGATCTCAACAGGCGTACCGTCAAGTACCGTTTCAAGCTCATCATAAGCCTGTCCCAGCGGAGTATTACAGCTTGTCTTTATCATATCTGAATCAATAAAGCATCTGATGGGGCTTTTCATCTTATCCGTAAGAAGCAGGGACATTCTTTCGATCATATTTATCATTCTTCTGGTATTTACAATGACCTCAGTAGAATGCTTTGTGGGGATAGATGATCTGTAATTCATGAATTCTCCCTCGATAAGTCTTGAGATCACGCTGTATACGCCGATGTTGAATATGATATGTCTTCCGCTTACTATTATGCTTATATTCTTGATATTCTCATTGATAAGCTTTGTTACCTCCAGCAGGGATTTACCGGGTACGATAAATGTTTTCTCTCCGCTGTATTCTATATTTTCAGTTCTTATTGCAAGACGGAAGCCGTCAACTGAAACTATTCTTATGGTTTTATTCTCGATCTCAAAAAGCGAACCCTTATGTGCAGGCTTGATATCATTATCAGATACAGCATATATTGTCTGTCTTATCATTGAATCAAGGGTCTCGCCTTCGATATCAATAACATCAGTGCTTGTTATTGCAGGTATCTCCGGATAATCATTTGCCGGCATTCCTATTATCTTATATTCGACCTTGCCGCTTTTGATATAGATTATATTCTTATCATCAATATCTATATTTATGATATCCTCCGGAAGCTTTCTGATGATCTCTGAAAAAAGCTTTGCAGGGATGATAGATTCACCCTCTTCTCTTATAGCTGCATCTATTGTGGTGGTTATGCAGATATCAAGATCGTATCCGAAAAGCTGGATATTGTTTCTTTCAGCTTTCAGAAGTATGCCCTCAAGAGCAGGATTTGTAGATTTTGTAGATACTGCTCTCTGTACATTTGTAACTGCGTCTGTTAGCTTATGACGGTTACATTCAATTTTCATTCTTATCCATCCTTTATAGATATATGCCTGTAAATTGTTAAATACTTTACCGGCTTCAGTTTTTTGTCTGTTATTCGTCTTTCCTCACGCCGGCGCGGGGGAGAAAGAACAGAATAGATATATATATTTAGTAATAGTAGTAGAGGCGGTTGATAAGTTTAAAACTTTTGAAATTCCCTCCGTTACTGGGGTGGAGGGGAAATTCCGGTGTTGAAAATCAGTTTGGTGATTATGGAAATTTTATGTGGGGGACAGGAGTTTTAACATCGTTGTTGAATTATGTTGGTTGAATGTTGAATAATAGTTGAAATTCCGGGAATGTGGCATTTCATGCTTTCAACCGGAAAAGTTGAATAGTTGAATTCTTTTCAACAGGATGTTTGAAATTCTCCTTCGGCGGATATATCTGCCTTTTTTCCCTTTGATTCTGTTATAATAATGTAAAGAATTTCCATTTATTATCTGTTGCGGATATTTTTGATGATATCTGTTACAGTGGATTTGAGCTTGGGATCCTTTTCCATATTTCTTTCAATCTGCTTGAGCGCATATACTATGGTGGAATGATCCCTGCCGCCGAATTCCTCACCGATGAGGTTCATTGACATATTGGTTATATCTCTTACAGCGTAGATAGCTACCTGTCTTGCATTGGAAATATTTGAATTTCTCTTTGAAGAACGGATATCATCGCCGGTAAGGCCGAAATGTCTTGCTACCTCATCTATTATCATATCTACCGTCAGTGGAGGCGGCTGATCGTTATTGAGAATTTCTGAGATGGTTTTCTGAGCGACATTTATGGTTATCTTATCTCCGTAGAGCTGGTTCTTTGCCTTGAGCTTTTTGACTACGCCTTCAAGCTGTCTGATATTGCTTTTCAGTCTTGTTGCAATATATTCTGTTACATCCGGCGGAAGCTCTATATCAAGAAGCTCCGCTTTTCTTCTGATAATGGCGATCCTTGTTTCAAAATCCGGGGGCTGGATATCTGCGATAAGTCCGGATTCAAAACGGCTTCTCAGTCTGTCCTCAAGTGTTTTGATCTCCTTGGGAGGACGGTCAGATGTAAGGACTATCTGGCATTTTGCTTCATAAAGTGTATTGAAGGTATGGAAGAATTCTTCCTGTGTCGATTCCTTTCCGCCGATGAACTGGATATCGTCCACTAACAGTACATCAGACTGACGGTATTTCTGCCTGAATTCGATATTGGATTTTTTCATCAGGGCTTCCACAAGCTCATTGGTGAAATCCTCGCCCTTGACATAAATGATCTTCTTTTTTGGATCATTTTTCTGGATCTCATTTCTTATTGCGTAAAGAAGATGAGTTTTTCCAAGTCCTGAATTACCATAGATGAAAAGGGGATTGTATGCTCTTCCGGGATTTGTTGCAACTGCAAGGGATGCAGCGTGAGCAAATTTATTTGAAGAACCTACAATAAAAGTATCAAAGGTAAATTCATAATCTGCGTCGATCAGGTTTTCTATGCTTTCTTTTTCATGAGTATCAACCTCATCAGGCACGGTGATGATAATTTCTACTCCTTCGCCGAATACACTTGCGAACGCTTCATTCAGAAGCTTCATATAGCCTCTGATAAGGGTCTGTCTGTGAAATTCAGCAGGAACCATCAAAATAGCTTTTCCTTCTTCAAAATCCATTTTTACAGGTTCAATTTTGCTTATCCATGTGTTATAAGCTATCTTCGTCATACTGTTTTTACAGTAATCGCAGATAATGTCCCATGCTTCATTGAATGAATCCATAGTATATCCTTTCTTCCTCGTCCGTTTATTTTATGATCTCTTTATAAGACCAGACTGACATTTTTTACTGCCCGTCAGCTCTGTATCCCATTCACAGGATCCTGAAATATTTCTTTCTGATCCCCATTCAGGCACACAGACACTTATACAATATTTATTATAGCACATACTTTTCAACTTTTCAACACCGGCGTGACGATGTATGTGTGTCAAGTTACGTTAAGTTTATAGATATGAGTTCAAGGTTTAGAGCAACGGCTCTGGCAAATCGTTGTACAAAACTAAAGTTCAGGATTATTTTAACTATTAAATGACAATCATTACATAAAAATGCAGGATTACTGGGGGAAGAGGGAATATTTATTGAAAAGCCGTCCTTTTACACATTTATTAAGTTCAATTATTATTTCAGACTTATACAATAAATAGCATAGCCGGAGTGTAAAAATCCTGCACTTAAGATATATTTACCCAAAATCAGTATCAATAGTTGGATAAAATGAAAAAACCGTAGGCGAATACAATAAAATTTCAAATTTTTTATTGACAGAAGCAGTGTTTATAGTTTATAATTTTACGGTGCAAGGTTTTATTCTGCACAGTTTTTACGATACTTTTGTATCACGCTTTGAAAGGAGGAATTTTCGTGCTGAGAACATATCAGCCCAAGAAGCTCCATAGAAAGAAGGAGCATGGCTTCAGAAAGAGAATGGCTACTGCTAACGGTCGTAAGGTGCTTGCCCGCCGCAGAGCAAAGGGAAGAAAGAAGCTCTCATACTGATTTGACCTTTTCGGAATTCCGTGCGCTTTCTTTCCGTTTTTTCAGAAAGCCGCGGAGTCCCGCTGCGTCAGCTAAACGCATTCGGTCTGATGGAGTAAAAGAAGGATTGGTTGATCGTTTTGAGTGAAATTATCACTTTGAAAAGAAATAATGACTTTCGCAGAATTTACTCAAGGGGTCGCTCCTTTAAATCTGCTGTCCTGGTTACCTATGTTATGAAAAACCGCTGCGGATTTACAAGGATCGGCATCACTACAAGCAAAAAAATCGGTAAGGCCGTTTTGCGAAACAGATCCCGCAGGATCATCAGAGAAGCTTACCGGACAATTTCAGATGATGTCAGACAGGGAGTAGATCTGGTTTTCGTTGCCAGAGGAAAAACTCCTTTTGTTAAAAGCAACGATATTCTGCGTGCTATGAAAAAAGAGCTGAAAGAGGCGGGTGTTTTTAAATGAAGCGCCCGCTTATTTGGCTTATTAAGTTTTATCAGAAGAATATTTCATCAAGAACTCCTCCTCGCTGTAAATACTACCCCACCTGTTCTTCCTACGGTATTCAGTCTATCGAAAGGTTCGGAGCTTTTAAAGGCACTGCCCTTACTGTATGGAGGATATTACGCTGCAATCCTTTTGCTTCCGGCGGATATGATCCTGTCCCGGAAAAAAAGGTAAAGCGGATTGTATATGAAAAAACAAATGATAAAAAGGTGTAGAATGATCTTCGGCAGACAATTCCGGATCTGTCCGTAAAGGGTGAAGGGAATGGTTTTATTTAATGGATACGATATTTAATTTTATAGGAGGTATTTTCGGATATGTTCTTTGGTCCGCTTTTTACCTTACTAAGAATTACGGTATAGCGATCATCTTATTTACTATTGCAGTTAAAGTTCTGCTTTTTCCGTTTTCTGTCAAGCAGCAGAAGGCTATGGCTTCAAATGCCCGCTTTCAGGCTAAACAGAAGGAAATTATGGCTAAATATAAGAATGACCGCGTGAAAGCTAATGAAGAGATTCAGAAACTGATGGCTAAGGAAAATGTAAGTCCTACTGCCGGATGTATGCCTATGCTCGCTCCGATGCTCGTTATGTTCGGAGTGTACTACAGCGTTCTTAATCCTCTTACTAACACACTTCATATCGCTGCGGATAAAGTCAGCGCAGCTCTTAACAGTTTAAGTACCATACCTGCTATCGGTACTACTATCAACGGAAGATATGGTGAGATCAATATCGTTAAGTATTTTTCTCATCTTCAGGATTATCTTGTGGTAGACGGCAAGCCTATCTTCAACAGCA
The DNA here is from genome assembly GCA_900319255.1 of uncultured Eubacteriales bacterium. Classification (GTDB taxonomy): domain Bacteria; phylum Bacillota; class Clostridia; order Oscillospirales; family Acutalibacteraceae; genus UBA1213. The sequence goes on along the minus strand of ONNU01000117.1, from coordinate 2,572 downwards.
ATGATGCTCAGAGTATCAACGATTTCAGCTCAGGCTTTAATTTCTGCGGACTTGATCTTCTTTCAACTCCCAGCCAGAGCTCATGGCAGTCTATGATGTGGCTTATCCCTGTTTTATGTTTTCTGACCTCAGTGCTCAGTATGATCATTATGCAGATTATCAATGGTCAGAAGCTTCAGGGTTGTATGATCCTTATGGTCGTTATTATGCCGTTGTTTACTGCCTGGATCGCATACAGTGTTCCCGGTGCGGTTGGTTTCTACTGGGTAGCATCTAATGTACTCGGTTTTGTACAGTCTCTTATTATGAGCAAATTCTACAGCCCCAGTATTATGGAGGCTAAAACAGAAGCGCAGAGAGTTGTGCTTCGCAGACAGCAGGAAGCTGAATTTGCATTTATTGAAGCCCCTGAGTTTGACCAGATGCAGGCTTCTTCAGAAGTTTCGATGCAGAGCGAAAAGAAAAACAAAAACAGTAACAGTAAAAAGAACAAGCCGAAAAATTCAAAGAATAATGACAAAAGCAGCTATCTCGGCAGGAAAAGATAGCATGAGAGGAATTGAACACTATGATTAAAGAAGTAAAAATTATCGCTGAGACATTAGAGGAAGCTCAGCAGCAGGCTAAAGAGCAGCTTAAAACTGATAATGTTGAATTTGAAATATTACAGCAGCCTGAAAAGAAAAAGCTCTTTTTCGGCGGAAAGCCCGCTATAATCCGCGCTTTTACTGAAATTACTTCCCTTGACTGCGCTAAAGAGTATCTTTCTACTATCCTTGACAAGCTCGGCATCAAGGATTATGAGATCACAGCTGAGGAAACTGAGGGCGGCGCTATTATCAATATCGAAGGCGATGATATCGGCTTTATCATCGGTCACAGAGGTGAGACACTCGATGCTCTGCAGTATCTTACCGGTCTTGTTGCTAATCATGTTGATAATGAGTATTACAGGATTTCTGTCAATATCGGCAACTATCGTGAAAAAAGAGAAAAAACTCTTGAGATCCTCGGCAGAAAGCTTGCTTTCAAGGCTTGCAAAACAGGTCAGAAAACCTCTCTTGAGCCGATGAATCCCTATGAGAGAAGAATTATCCATACTGCTGTTCAGAAGGTAAGAGGCGCTATCTCATGGAGTGAGGGAGAAAATCTCCAGCGTCATGTTGTGGTCGGTCCCGATCCGGATTATAAGCCCAGCTACAAGGAAAGAGGCGGCTACCGCGGAAAAAGAACCAGTAATTTCAATAAGGACGGCTCTTACAACCGCAAGCCCAGAACTACCGGCTATCAGCGCAGACAGTACAGCGAAGGTGAGTCTCATCCCCAGGACAGTATGTTCAGCAGCTTTGAAAATGACAAGGCTTCCGAAAAGGTAAGGGAGAGCATCAATGAGCGTCCCGATACTTCTCTTTACGGAAAGATCGAGATCAAAAAGCCTTGATGGGACATTGTAAACATTAACTGACAGAGGGAGGCTATCAGCTTCCCTCTTGAATTTTTTTTATAAAAAAATCCGGGATCAACTTATACAGATGCTGCCCGGATATAACAGTTCTTCAGAGATGAAAATTCATGTTTTTTCTTTGCTGATACTGTATAAGGGAGATGAAATTATGGAGGATACTATAGCTGCAATATCAACTCCGAATGGTGTCGGAGGTATGGGTGTTATCAGAATTTCCGGGGAGAATGCTCTTTCGGTCGCAGAAAGCGTTTTCTCTTCCGTGTCAGATAAAAAAATTACTGAGATGAAAGGCTATACTGCTTCTTATGGAAGAATCATTGATGATGGGAATGTTATTGATGAAGCTGTGGCACTCGTTTTCAGAGCGCCTTTCAGCTATACCGGTGAGGATGTTGTGGAGCTTTCCTGTCACGGAGGTCTCTTTATTACAAAAAGAGTTCTGCGCGCAGTTCTTTCTCATGGTGCAAGACCGGCTGAGGGCGGTGAGTTTACCAAAAGAGCTTTTCTTAATGGCAAGCTGGGATTGACTGAGGCTGAATCTGTAATGGATATTATTTCTGCTTCGGGCCGTCAGTCTGCAAAGGCTGCTCTTTCTGCAATGGAGGGAAGTCTCAGAAATCGTATCGACAGCGTTAAGAATCAGCTTCTTGAGCTTACTGCTCATCTTGCCGCATGGGCTGATTATCCGGAGGATGAGATACCGGAAATTGATGAACATGAGCTTCATGAGGGTCTTGAAAAATGCAGGAAGGAGCTTGATGCTCTTCTTTCAACCTATGATGCGGGCAAGGTGATGAAGGAAGGTGTTGATACTGTTATCGCCGGCAGACCTAATGTCGGAAAGTCAACTCTTATGAATCTGCTTGCAGGCTGTGAGCGTTCTATCGTTACGGATATCCCTGGAACAACAAGGGATATCATTGAGGAAACTGTTATGCTCGGTGATGTTCCTCTCAGACTTTCTGATACTGCAGGATTGAGAAATACAGACGATATAGTTGAAAGCATCGGTGTAAAAAGGGCTAAGGAAAGACTTCAAAAGGCAGGCCTTGTTTTTGCAGTCTTTGATTCATCAGCTCCGCTTAATGATGAGGACAGGGAGCTTAT